>JAUUYJ010000384.1 GCA_030588275.1 Candidatus Zixiibacteriota bacterium
CCGGAGGTGGAAAAGCAGAAGGCTAACTATCGACTAATTGATACCACGGCCGAATTAAAAAAGGTTGTCGCACAGCTCTCAAAATCAAAAGAGGTCGCCTTTGATACCGAAACCGATTCGCTTGATGCGCTCAATGCCAAGCTGGTCGGAATATCCTTTTCCGATCGGGTGAGTGAGGCCTGCTACATTCCGATAGGGCATGACAAATTGGCCGGAAAATCTATCCCACTTGATGAGGCGATCAAGATTATTCAGCCGCTTCTTATCAATAAAGATGTTCAGAAAATAGCGCATAACTTTAAATATGATATGCAGGTGTTGGAAAATATCGACGTTGCCGTTTCACCAGTATCGTTTGACACCTTTTTGGCATCGTACGTTATCAACCCTTCGGCGCGCGGACATAAACTCGACGATCTGGCCGAAAAATATTTTAGCCATACGATGGTTCCGATCTCCGATCTGATTGGAAGCGGTGCCAAGCAGAAGTCATTTGGGTCGGTTGATACCAAGACGGCGACCGGATATGCGGCTGAAGACTCCGATTATACTTTTCGTCTCCGGTCGATATTTTCCCCGGAGATTAAAGAGGCCGGACTTGAGAAGATATTTTATGAAATCGAAATGCCGCTGGTTGCGATTCTGGCTCGAGTGGAGAGAAACGGAATTAAAATTGATACCGAGTTTCTGAAGGCTCTTTCATCTGAAATGGAACTGAACCTGGTTAAAATCTCATCCACAATCTATGAGATTGCTGGTTATGAGTTTAATATAAATTCGACACAGCAGTTGGCCAAAATTTTGTTTGAAGAGCTTAAATTGCCGGGCAAAAGAAAAACAGCCAAGAAAACCGGCTATTCAACCGACATGCGAGTTCTTGAAGAACTGTCCAAGCTACACCCATTACCCAAAGCCATAATTGAATACCGGCAACTGACCAAGCTGAAGTCAACCTACGTTGATGCTTTGCCTCGATTGGTTGACCCCAAGACGGGCCGAGTGCATACCTCTTTTAATCAGGCGATTGCGGCGACCGGCCGATTGTCTTCTTCCGATCCTAATCTTCAAAATATTCCTATCAGGACCGAATTGGGCCGGGAAATACGGAAGGCATTTATCCCAGCAGACGAGGATCATACTCTGCTTGTGGCCGATTATTCTCAGGTAGAATTACGGATACTGGCTCATTTCTCAAATGATGCATCGATGATTCAGGCATTCAAGACGGGGGAAGATATCCATAACCGAACCGCCGCTGAGGTTTACGGAATTGATATCAAGGATGTAAATCCAGATCAACGACGGTCGGCAAAGACGGCCAATTTCGCCGTCGTCTATGGCGTCTCCGCCTTTGGTTTGGCCCAACAGACGGAATTGAACTTAAGCGAATCGAAGGATTTTATTGACACCTATTTTGAGCGATATCCCGGGATCAAAATTTATATGGATGAGACTATCCAGTCAGCCCGACGGGATGGTTTTGTTACAACTTTGCTGGGGCGACGGCGTTACCTGCCAGATATAAATAGCAAGAATTATCAGATGCGTCAATTTTCTGAGCGGACCGCGATCAATACGCCGATTCAGGGGACGGCGGCTGATTTGATAAAAATAGCGATGATAAATATCGACAAAAAGATGTCTAAGATGA
>JAUUYJ010000030.1 GCA_030588275.1 Candidatus Zixiibacteriota bacterium
GGGATGCTTTTTGAAAAATGAGCGGCATTGATCGAGAGCGGCGGGGTGGGAGTAAACTTTCTTAATATTTTTCAGGCTCACACCGGGTGGAGCAATCAGGCAATGGACAATTCGCAGTTGCGTTTCGGCAATAACGTTTAGATGATGTTCCATCAACAGGTCATAGTTTTGGTGAATTGATCCTATTAATGAATTTTCAATCGGGACGACACCACGATCTACCTTACCGGTGGTGACCATTTTGAAAACTTTTTCAAACGATCCGCAGGCGACCGGCTTGATAGGTCGGTTGATTATTTTCCGAGCCGCCTCTTCAGAAAAGGCGCCTCGTTCACCTTGAAATGCAACCTTCATCATAATTGAATTATCGGGACATTAATCGGTTTCTTAATCTGACTCTGGAAAAGGGAGGGTGGGATGAGGGGTGAGGGATTTAATAGATACAAAAAAAGCCGGGCGGCGAGGCCCGACTTTTTCACTACGCAGGGGGTGCAGATGCAAGGAGTTATTTGTTATCCTTTGGCCGGCCCGACATTTCGCAGGACCAAACCCAATGTAAAGAGGGCGGTCGTGACCGGTAGGAGGTAGAAAAAATCGTATGGCATAAATATGTCCAGCACAAAGGCAGAAATCACCGCTGGCAAGACGACCATAAAGATCAATTGAAAGCCGAGCTTGACCAGTTTGTGGAGAATCAGAATGACCAGGGCTATGGCCAGAAGATAGGCGGCATAAAGCCCGTTCTGACCAAAGTTATCCAGAATTATCTGTTTGATCGGGATCAGGAGATCCTGATTAGTCGCCAAACTCTGGACCATTTCGCTACCTGGAATATTGGCTAAAATCGCCATTTATCTCTCCTCAGTTGGCTCTATAGTATTATACCCCATTATGCATCAACCGGTTCAATCGTCAGGCTCGATTCCCCGACGTGGCTGAGGCCGATCATCCGGCTGGTGAGGAAATTTTTGGAAGTAATCCATTTTTGAGACAACTCCAAAACCTCTTCCTGATTGAGTTCTTCTTCCCAGTCAAGAACGATATTGTCAAGATGCTCTTCGTTGACGATGACGTCATCCATGGTTAAGGTAAATCTAACTTTCATCTAAACCCTGCCATTTTCAAATTGCGTTCTCTTGATCGAAACAATTGCAAGGGAGGTGCCAAACCGGCCAGGAATTGTTTGAGATTTGTAAGATGTTTGTATGTAGGGAGTTGCGATCTATTCAAACTGGCAGATTGGGTCGATTATAGGTCTTTGGGAGAGATAATATGAGGGGCTTTTCCCATACCCTGTTGGGGCGGTTCGGAGTGATTTTTTATAGAGATTGAGGAATAATTCGCCAGCCAAAAGGATCGACTCCGAAATGAAAAACTGTCAATACTTTTTTCAAAGCCCCCCGAAACTGGTCCGGAGGGCATGCCCACCTCTTACCCCCCTTTAATCTTATGTTGGAATTCCCCAGTTGCAGATATCTCAAGAATTATAAAGAGGTCATAATTTTTTGCGGCGACTGCTTCCAGAATATCAGGAAACAGCCGCCGACTGAGATAATAGCAGGGAGAAAACGGTCAACCATCCCCATAGACTCGGAAATACTGGTCTCGTCCTTGACGTCATGTGCCCATCCCTGGGCACGGTTTAGCAGACCTGAGCGTGTGTGCTTAACCGATAAGAATTCAAACGCCGGTGGAAAAATAAAGTACACCGATCCGCTTTCATCCCTCTTTGTCTATTATCTCGTCTCCTTTTGCTTCTCCTAACCGGACGGAATAATCCCCGCCCCAAATTAGCTTCATAGCGATTGACGATAAATAAGTACCATATACAATCTACTATCTGGCTGTAGGCGTTATCAAAAAATGCCATAAAATGCACGTCTGATAAACTGCCCAAAGGCCTCTTGTATATGGTGGGGGTTTTTCTGATGAAACGTTCGTGGGAATTGGACCGGCCGCGTGAGGCGACTGATCCCGAACGTCATGCTGTTATTATAACTTGAGTGCCTCTATTTGTCAAGTCATTTCTTAATAAATCGTATATGGTGTTGAAGCGTGGGGACTTCAATGTCATAGAAATCAAAAATATATGAGGCAACCATTCAGGGTTGCAATTCATCTTATCAATAGTTGCCAGGGAACCGAGTCTGTCGGTATATGGTAGAACTTATATAAAAAGCTCAGGCATCAGAATAGAGAATTGATAAACAGATAGTTATGGAGGAGCTTTATGCGTCACAACAAAAAGCTGTTTTTGGCAATTATCCTACCGATCGCATTGCTGATAATGATTGGTGCTACCATCGAAGCGAAAAAGTACCGCGCCCATACTCCCTGGATTGGTGTTTACTCGCAGGCAATTGACGAAGATTTGCAAGAAGCGTTTGACCTTGACCGGGCCGAGGGAATTGTCGTTGTCGAAGTTATGGATGATTCTCCAGCCGACGATGCTGGACTCAGACGTCGCGATGTAATCCTTAAATTTAACAACAAAGCGGTAATGGGTAGAAAAGATTTACTCGGACTGGTCCTGGATACCGATGTCGGTGACGAGATCGATGTCGTGGTATTGCGACGGGGGAAAGAAAAAACGTTGGTTGTTGAAGTTGGCGACAAAAGAGATTACGATGGCAATGTTGTTGCCATTGCTCCCGGCGTTGGATCAACCTATCGGCTTTTCAATAAACAGCTCAGACCACATTCCTACATTGGGGTTGGCATCCAAAATCTAAACGATCAACTGGGAGAGTACTTTGGGGTCGATGATGGAGCCGGGGTTTTGATAACCGAAATATTTGAAGACTCACCAGCGGAGAGTTCCGGCCTGAAGGCGGGGGATGTGGTTGTCGAGGCGGACGGGGAAGATATCTACCAAGTGACCGATCTGACTGAGATCATTGATGACAAAGAAGAGCGGGATGAGTTGACTCTGGCGATTCTACGGCGCGGTGACAAGAAGATTATATCAGTAGAGGTTGGGGAAGATATCTACGGAATGAACTCTTTTTCTGTTCCGAATGTAGATTTTAACATTCCCTCTTTTCACGGACTGGGTAGCATCCATTTGCTTGACGACGATGCTGACTTTTATTTCGACCAAAAAGAATATCAGGAAGAGATGAAAAATCTGCAAAAAGAGATGGAGCAACTTCAAAAGGAATTACAGAAAATCAAAGAGAAGCTTGAGTGACCCACCCACCTGTGGGTTTTAGCACGCATCGTGTGTCTTAACAGTTTATTTCAACTTTGTATAAGCGACAGCAAACAATACTACGAAAATCGCGTCGCAGATGGCGAACGGTTTCCAAATCCCCGGAAGGTCCTGCATCATCCAGTGGCCAAAAACAACAGCACAGTATGACAGCTTGAGTAAAATCCCATAGGGGATCATATTTTTATTGGCGATCGGATCGCGGGCAATGGCGGCAAACATAATGGCAAACAGAAGAAGAATAGCGGCCGGGAATTGGATATAACCGATGTGGTTGGGAGGTGTAATCTGGTAGGTTTCGAAAATTTTCATACTGAAGAAAAGGAAAGCAAGCCCCAGAAGACCGTCATAGATGCAGGAAATCCAAAATAAAATCGAAGTCATCATGTGCGATTTCATATTATCTCCTTATATATATTTTAAAAAATACGGCCGTCTGTCTTCCTTAAACTGTTTTTTAAAAACCCTTTAAACCTCTCACGCCGCAAGCTGGTAAAATCATCGCTGTATATCTGCTCGGCCAATTGATGAAACCCGGTTTTCAATTCTATCGCGGTCATATCGCTGGGAGCATAATTGATGTCGAATAAAGTCAGTTTATGCCAGGCCTTCTGCTCTGTTATTCTCTGTTCCGCGTGCAGGCGATTATATAATGGTGTCCCCGGAAAGGCGGTCTGAATTGTGATTTGTACTTCGTGAAGTTTCAAATCATCAACATATTCAAACAGCCTGTTAAAAACATCGGGCCGTTGACCATCAAGCCCAAGTATAAAGCATCCATTAACACTGATTCCGAAAGATTGTATGGTCGTGACAGCTTTCTTGTATTCTGACCATTGCTTGATTTTCCAATTGCTTCTGGTTTCCAGCCCATCGAGCGCGCTCTGAATCGGACTTTCAAACCCAATTAAAAGTTGAACGCATCCAGCCGCGCGTAATTGTCTGAGCAATTTCGGATGACGAGCGATAGAGATATCGGTCTCGGTGAACCATCGGAATTTTCGAGATATTAGCTTCGGAAGCAGGTCTCTCCAATAGGAAAAATTGACGAATGTATTGTCGTCGGCAAATTCTATAAATGGTCGAGGCCATATATCCCGGATGCGATCGATCTCTGCCAGAACTTTATCGGCTGGTTTCTGTTTGTATTTGGCCGTTATCAAAATGGAACTGGCGCAGAACTCGCATCGCCGAGGGCATCCACGACTGGTCTGGACTGTCAACCGGTTGTATTTGTCGATATCAAGAAGCTCAAAAGACGGCATGGGAGCATCGGACAAATCAAATTCCTCATCCAAAGAACCATAGATCGGTTTCAGCCTGTTTTTTTCCAGATCGGACAAGAGTTCAAGCCAGCTTGACTCCCCTTCGCCAACAACGACTGCGTCGCAGTGCGGTTTAGCCTCTTCCGGAACAGTGCTGACGTGCAGTCCGCCGAGGACAACCGGAACTCCACGAGCGCGATATATGTCACCCAGTTCGTAAGCCTCGTTTATTTGCGCGCTGTAACTGGAAATAGCCACCATGTCAAAATCACCGGGGATATCATCGTTCTTTTTGGTCTCGTTCAAATCCCTTATCTCTATATATTCGGCTGTATGGTGGTTCGGTAACATCCCGGCCAGAGTCAAAAGGCCGAGGCTGGGAAGCGAAGCAATAACTTTGCTCCGTTCGACAAATCCGGGGAGGGTCAAGCCCATCTCAAGTAGTTCGGCATCGCACACCCGGATACCGCTCATGGCTATTAGTCCAATCTTCATAGGATCATAACCTCATAAATAAAAATGCCAAGCCCGATCATCAGGCTTAGAACCGGTATAAAAAACAGATGGCGAAAAGGCATCCTGAAAGCAGACAGGTAGCAGACCAAAGGCATGGAAAAAAGGCAGACCAGCAAAAGCCAGGAGACCAACTCGTTAGGGCAGGTAATCTGGAGATGCGATAAAGAGAAAGAGTAGGCCATGTTGATAAACCCGATTCCGAAAAACGAGATGTGCCCTAATCGGGTCATGCGGCGGCGCCAGGAATTGTATCCTCCCAACCAATCTTCACGATAGAAAAACATCCCCTGAATCGCTCCGGCGACTGCGCATAGCAAAATCGCCAGCCATCCGCAATACAAATTCAATAACGCCATAATTCTCCCCCAGATTTATAGTGTACAGAATTATCCACAAACTATATATACAACGAAGCCCAAATATCAAAGGATAATTTTACCGTATCGTCTGTCACGAAACGGTAAGTTAAAATTTACTCAAAACCCCACGGATATTGTGTACGGGTCAGGCAGTTTTCACCGGATGCGGGAACGGTGGTCAGGTCAATAATAAATTCGTGCGGTTCCTGACCGCCCAGACACATGCCGTTGACCTTAAGAGTATAAATTCCGGGAGGCAGACGTTTGATGTCATAATCAAAGTTGAAGAGGCACAGGCAATAGCATCCGCCGTTTATAAGGCTTTCATCCTCGGTAACCGTAATTATTCCGTTTTCAAACTCCATGTTTGCCAGAAGTTCATCCGGACAACAATTGAAGCCGGCATTTATATGGTTAATGTGGAGAATGGAGTCGGAACCGTAATTGTATGCGATGCAGTCCTGATCCTGGGGGTAACTGTCAGTCTCAAATCCGAGAGCAAAATTCTTGCAATTGCTTTCCAGTATCGTGGTCAACCAAGGTGGGCAGAGCGGAACAGGGCCATCTTTAAAGACGTAGTTGATGTCGTAAACAGCATCGCCAACGTTGGCGGCGCCATCGCAGTTAGCATCCCCGGTTTCAATTGGATCGGGTGGCGGGCCATCTTTAAATGTATAATTTATCATATAAACGGCGTCGCCAATATTGGCATCGCTGTCGTTGTTGGCATCGCCACAGACATAGTCGCACGCATCACCGATACCGTCACTATCGGTATCTTCCTGATCGGGATTATAGACATCTCGACAATTATCTATCGTATTGGCAACTCCATCATTATCATCATCCGGGACCGCATAGCATAATTTGACTCCATACAATAAATTAACATCTGTTGTTGGAAAAAAATAATACCACCATTGCCATGCTCCTTCAACGGAATAGCCTGATCGGGAGGTCCCATTGTTACCGTCATCTGAAAGAATCGCAAGGGTAGAGGTGGCTTGATCCGTGGTTGTAACACCGAGATAAAAATCCTCACCATCGATAAAGGTCAACCCGAGTCCCGACACGTCAATCTCAGCATAAGCCATAACGGTCGGCAGTTCGGCAAAGGGAACATTTACGCGCCCTAACTCTGCATTCGGATTACCGTAGCCATCCCAGATTATGACCTCCAAATCCGGTTCTCCGACAAAGGCGGGAGGATAAACCGCCACATACACGGTTGTAAGAGTGCAGGTCTGCCACATCGGACCCTCAACCGTGAATCTCATAAACATACTGTCAATTTCGTTATCATTGGGAATATTAAAGTAATAAGCGGGTTGTCCGGAATAATCGATAGTATTACACTCTGAGGCTCGTGATTTTTCCAAAACAGGAAACTGAATTTCTCCTGTGGCTTTGTTGGCAAAGTTGTTCAAATCTCCCGCCGGAATATCAGAGGCTACACTTACAGTACCGACTACGAGCAGTATTGATAAAAGAATTGGATTGATAGATTTTTTGGAAATCATGACCGTTACCCTCCGGCAAAGATTTTAACATCTACAATATAAAATAATTATCGCCAAAGGCAACATATATTTATAACTCCATGATAGGTATTATTATGTGAAGTGGTTGTTGGGTTATACGGTAAGATTCCGGAATTATTGAAAAGAGATCGACAAAAGTAAAGGCTGATATGAATCTTAATGTTGATACTGCGGTAAAGCTAAAAATTATTTAAAAGCCCACGGGTAATGGGTACGGGTCAGGCAATGCTCACCGGATACCGGGCCGGTGGTCAGGTCGATAATAAATTCGTGCGGCTCCAGACTGCCTAGGTACAGGCCGACGACCTTAAGAGTATAAACACGGGGGGCAAACGCCTGATATCATAATCAAAACTAAAGAGGCACAGGTGCGCATCCCGGTTCAGCAGAATTCCTGGCTTACACGATTGTTTGGTCGAAGGAGGCGTCAGCCTGAATGATAGGTATTTAAACAACCCCTCATTTATTTTTTCGGGCGATCACGATGACTCCGAAAAGGACCGAGACTATGACGCCAATGGCAATCATGACAAAGTTGGAGCCGAACGTTACCGATCCAATTTCTCCGTCCCGAGCCAGGAGAATCAAAGCAAAAATAAGGCCTCCGACCAAAGCAAGAATCCCAAAAATTAGACCGACCAGCTTTCCTTCCCCCATCCCAACCGTAGTGCGATAGGCGTCAATACCGAGCATGCTATCGCTCCCTCGCATGTCGGTGCGACGTTTAAAGCGGACCCGGTTATTGTCAAATTTTTCGACCATCTCCCACCCGGCCTGCGCTTCCTCCTGGATCACCTTCTGCAAATTTTCAGATTTTTTGAAATAGGCGGTGCTGGCCCGCATAATTTTGAACTCCCAGCCATTGAGATCATCCCCGGTATAGTTTGTCATCGATTCCTCCTCCTTGCGCATTTTAGCGGCGGCGGCCGCCGCGGCCGCTATAGCGACGCTTGATCCGACGGTTGAAATGTATGCTGCTGACATAAATTTTCCTTATCTCTTCCTGGTTTCTATACTATACAACAATCGATGTCACAATATTCAAACAAATCTGCCCAGGCCTCGCAACTATATATCACAATGAGGGTTACAGGCCTGTTTATTTTGCAAAGACCGAAGACAATCGTTGCTTTTTGCGTTAAAAATTCATATTTTTAGGGTCTGAAACAATGTTGCAGATTACTCTCTAAGCTGTTATTCCCTTATGGGATAGGAAAATTATGAGCTCCGTACGCCAAAAAATAGTTCCGATTTCTCTCGAAAAGGAAATGAAAAGCTCTTACCTCGATTACTCTATGTCGGTTATCACCAACCGTGCCCTGCCGGACGTCAGGGATGGGTTGAAGCCTTCTAATCGCCGAATTCTGGTAGCGATGAACGAATTGCATCTGGCTCCGGGCAAAGCACATCGGAAATGTGCCAAAATCGCCGGTGATACTTCCGGTAATTATCATCCGCATGGTGAGCAGGTTGTTTATCCGACTTTGGTTCGGATGGCTCAGGATTTCAACATGCGCTATCCGTTGGTTGATGGTCAGGGAAACTTTGGCTCTATCGATGGGGATGGTGCGGCGGCGATGCGTTATACCGAAGCACGGATGAAGGCGATCGCAGTCGATATGATGGCCGATTTGGAAAAAGAGACGGTTGATTTTATTCCTAACTACGATGGTACTCTCAAGGAACCGACCGTTCTGCCGGGCAAGTTTCCCAACCTGTTGTGCAACGGCACGACCGGAATCGCCGTCGGGATGGCGACCAGTATGGCGCCGCATAACCTGACCGAAATTTCAAACGCCATCTGCGCCGTTATCGACGATGACAAAATTGATAATGACGGACTTATTGACTTTGTTAGCGGTCCCGATTTTCCCACCGGTGGAATTATCTTTGGTCGCGAAGGAATTCATCAGGCGTACAAAACCGGGCGGGGGAAGGTCACCGTTCGGGCACGGGCGGCTACGGAGATAAAACAAAATGGGCGGGAATGGATTGTTGTCACCGAGATTCCATTCCAGGTCAACAAGTCGGCCCTGTTGGTGAAGATCGCCGACCTGGTGCGAGATAAAAAAATTACCGGTATTTCCGATCTGCGGGATGAGTCTGATCGGGATGGGATGCGGATTGTCATTGAGCTGAAGCGGGACATACAACCTGAGATTATTCTTAACCAACTGTACTCCCACACCAACCTCCAGACAACTTTCTCAATTATCAATCTGGTTCTCGATAAGGGTGTCCCGAAAGAGATGACCATTAAACAGTTGATCGAGAAATTTATTGAGCATCGCCACGAGGTTGTGGTGCGACGGACCGAGTTTGATCTGCGCAAAGCAGAAGCGCGGGCGCATATCCTCGAAGGGTACAAAATTGCGCTGGACAATATTGATGCTGTTATTGCCCTTATCAAAAAATCCAAATCGGTTCCGGACGCGCGGGCCGGATTGATGAAAGAGTTCAAGCTTTCCCAAATTCAGGCTAGTGCGATTTTGGAAATGCGCCTCCAAAAATTGACCGGGTTGGAACGACAAAAAATTGAAGATGAATATCTGGAGACGATCAAGAGAATCGAAGAGTACAAATCGATTTTAAAATCAAAGGCTCGCCGGATGCGGATTATTCGGGATGAAGTGATTGAAATCCGAGATAAATATGGTGACGAAAGACGGACCGAAATCATCGACCAGACCGAAAATCTGACCTTGGAAGATTTGATCGCCGACGAAGAGATGGTTATAACCATCTCTCACTCCGGATACATAAAGTCGCTCTCAACCTCTGCCTACCGCAAGCAAAATCGAGGTGGCAAGGGTGTTATTGGGATGGAAACCAAAGATGAAGATTTTGCCGAACATGTCTTTGTGGCAACTTCGCATCAGTATATCCTCTTTTTCACCGATGCCGGAAGATGCTATTGGCTCAAAGTGCATGAGGTGCCTCGTGGTGGGCGATTGGCCAAAGGACGTCCGATAATAAATCTTCTGCAAATGGGTCCGGGGGAACGGATAACGACCTTTACCCGGGTGCGCGAATTTAATCCGGATCAATTTGTTATTATGGCAACCAGAGCCGGAACGATAAAAAAGACGGCCCTCAACCTGTTCTCCAACCCTCGCAAAGCAGGGATCAATGCTATCTCATTGAGTAAAGGGGACGAGCTGATTCGCTGTGCCATCAGCGACGGTACCAACGATATCATATTGGGAACCAGAAACGGTCAGGCGATCCGCTTTACAGAAGAAAAGGTTCGTGGGATGGGTCGCACCGCCGCCGGAGTCAAGGGAATCAAGCTGGCCAAGGACGATTATGTCGTCGGTATGGTTGTTGTCAAAAGGCAGTCGGCTGTATTAGTTGTAACCGAAAACGGCTACGGCAAGCGGACCAAAATCGCCGATTACCGCATCACCAACCGCGGTGGCAAAGGGATTATTAATATCAAATGCACGACCCGCAATGGTAATGTTGTTACGGTTCGGGAAGTGATCGACGGCGACGAGATGATTATTATTACCAAAAATGGTATCGCCAATCGGATGGCGGTTTCAGGCATCTCGGTTATCGGTCGCAACACACAAGGGGTGCGATTAATCTCTCTTTCCGGTTCTGACAAGGTGACCGATGTGGCGGTTGTTTTTGGAAGTGGCAAGAAAATCACCGAAAACAGCGATGAGGAATCAAAGCCAAACGGTGACACCGAGGATCAAAGTGAACTTGAGATTTAAAAGTTTGTGACAAAGTAGTTACCATCAACCTGAATTATTTTATCGGGGACCAAATTTCAATTTGGTCTCCGATTTTTATTTGCGATAATTTATAATTTCTCCCTCTTGAAACAATTTTGCATAAACTCAGTACATCTATATATCATAGTTAATTGTAATATTGGAGGGCAGTATGGCACGGCAATCATTTGTTGTAGTTTTGGGGTTGATTCCTTTTTTCCTTTTGTGTGGCGTAGCAACAGCCGACGAAACGCACAATCCTTACGATATCATGGACAAAAATTTTGTTGCCTCTGGTGGCTTAGATAAATTAAAAGGGGTCACATCTTTGTATTTTGAAGGAACCTTTACCCTTTCCACCTTGTCCGGGAGCTTCAAAAACTGGATGGTTCTGCCTGACAAAAACCGAGTTGAGTTGGACCTGACCGTGTTTAAGCAGACGACCGGAGATAACGGAACGGTTGCCTGGGAGATGGATGGCAACGGTAAGGTGATGATATCAAAGGATGAAAATGTACTGATACGCCGTGAAATTACTGCCCGCCTGAATCGCTACGAGCATACCGATCGCTCTTCTGAGGTTTTCTCGCTTGAATATATTGGTCGAGATAAAATGTATGATGTCGATTGTCACATGGTGCGCACAACCAATTCTCTCAACTCCGACACCCTGATTACTTATTACAATTCAAAAAGCTACCTGATAGAAAGAACCACTCAGATTACCCCCGATGGTATCACGCATACCCGGCCTACTGATTACCGCGACATTGATGGTCTTCTGTATCCGTTTCGTCTTGAAATTACCGAACTTCCAACCGAGCAGTTTTACACGATCCAGTTTGATAGTGGTGCAGTCAATTTATCATACGATGCCAGCCTCTTCGATCCTCCAACCGAAGATGCTGACGATTTCCGTTTTGCCAACGGTGACAGGTCAGAGAATATCCCGTTTTCCTATATCGAGGATCATATTGCCTTGCCGGTTTTGATTAACGGTCGGGAAAGGGTTTGGCTTTTAGATACCGGTGCCGATATGTCAGTGATCGACTCTGCATATGCTAGTGAAATCGGCTTAAAGCAGGAAGGAAATATGACCGGATCGGGAGTTGCCAACGCCGTCGAATTTTCCTTTGTAAAATTGCCCCCATACAGCGTTGGAGGGGTAACGATGGAGGGCCAGACGGTTGTCTCAGCCGGGTTCGTTGCTCCCTTTTGCCACAAGCTATTTGGTGAGGATATGGTTGGCATTTTGGGATACGATTTTTTGTCGCGCTTTGTCACCAAAATAGATTATGCCAAACGGCTGATCTCATTTTATCGACCGGATCGCTTCACCTATACCGGGTCGGGGCAAGTTGTTGATGCGCCGCTGAAGGGAAACAGTTTCGCGATGCCGATGACGGTTGATGGTATCTATTCCGGTTCCTGGAATTTCGATTGTGGTGCGGGTGGATCGTCGTTTCATTATCCGTTTGCCGAGGCGAATAACCTCCTGGAGAAAAAAGGGTATGAGAGAAAAGGGTTTGGTGCCGGAGGATCGACCCAATCCAAAAACGCCCTTTTTGAAAAGGTTAATATTGGTGGGTATGAAGTAAACAATATTGTTCTCCGGATGCCTTTAGAGCCAGGCCGGGGGGCTTTCTCTGGAGGAGAGTTAATAGGGAATCTGGGCAACGATATCCTGCAGAATTTTGTGGTATGGATTGATTACGAACGGCAACAGATTATTCTCGAGCCGGGGAATGATTTCGGTAAAATATTCCCCAGCGACCGATCTGGATTGCAAATAGCTTTGACCAAGGGTAATGAGTACGAAGTGATCTATGTCATACCAGGAACTCAAGCAGAAGCATCAGGGTTTAAAGAGGCTGATATTGTTCTCGCCATAAACGATATTGAGATATCATACTTCGCATCACTCTCAGTAATGCGTAATCTGTTCAAGCTTGACGGAGAGGTTTCCTACCGAATCAGAATCAAACGAGGGGAAAATAATATCCTGCTTGAACTTAAGCTGAAAAATCTACTTTGACAAAATATCAAACAGTGTGGTTGTCAATACTGCGACAATTATCTCAAAAGAGGACAAACCGGTCAATTAATATGAAACCGACAACTTGTCTTTTCGTTAAGTAAGAAAGTATCGCAATACATCGCCGCCGCCGATGCAAAATCAGAACTATTTATGAACCGTTCCGGGAGGGAATGTATGGCTGTCGGCAGATATGTTATCGTTGGGTTGTTATCAATCACAATTATTGCAATGGAGCTAATCTGGACTCGGATTTTTTCAGCCGAGTTTTTTTATACTTTTGCCTTTTTGACACTATCGCTTGCGGTTATGGGCCTTGGTCTGGGAGGTCTGGCGCTACGTTTGATCCCTTCGCTGAATCGCGATAGTTTTGTCGGGACGATGCTGTCGCTATCGGGATTAATGGCCATGATCGGTCCGCCAATGGCCTTCAAAGTTGGCCTAAAATTTTCATCGTTATTTACCAACTGGGAGATGGCGGGCAAATTTGGTCTGGTTGTTTTGTTATTGGGAAGTTCCTTTTTCTTTGCCGGCATGGCGCTGGCGATGATATTCAAAGCGAGTGGCCGAGACATGCCGAAGATATATATGGCCGACCTTTTGGGAGCAGGGTTGGGCGTTCTGTTGGCTATATTTTTTATGAACAGCATCGGAACACCAAGCACAGTATATTGGGCCGCCATGCCAGTCTTGCTTGCGGCGTTTTTGGCATCACCCAAATGGGTAAAAATCTTCCCGATTGGACTGATTGCGCTGATCTTTTTTATGCTTCCTTCAGCAGAAGCGAGTCTGGAAACGGTTCGCCAGGAAAGAGCCCCGGTTATCTACAAGCATTGGGATGCCATGTCAAAGATCAAGCTGATCGAATATGGGGATGAGGCGCGGGGAATACAGATCGACAATGTGGCTAACTCACCGGTGTACGGTTTCGATGGTAACTGGAATCGACCGGAAGATTCTTTGTACGAATTTGGTATTCCGGTTAACGACCTCATAAATCAGTTCGACTCCTGCGTTTTCCTCTCACTTGGAGCCGGGGGCGGGGTTGACGTTTTGCAGGCTCTTCAGGAAGGCGCGACTGAAATTCATGCGGTTGAGATCAATCATCATATTAATCAGATGATGCTCTTTGGTGACCCGGATGGGTACTTGCCAAGAAAAATTATTACTGTCGATACCATCATGGTTGATACTACAGCGACTTACGATACGACGATTACATATGATTCGGCCTATCAGTATGTCGGTCTGGCGGAGTTTTCCGGTTATATCTATCGTGACCAGCGGGTCAAGGTGATAACCGAAGATGCCCGCTCGTATGTCAGGAAATTTGAGAGTAAGTTTGACGTCATATATTCTCTTAGCTCCAACACCTTCTCAGCAATTGCATCTGGATCATTTGCGATGGCAGAAAATTATCTCTTCACAACCGAAGCGTTTGTCGATTACTGGCACTCACTATCAGAC
>JAUUYJ010000090.1 GCA_030588275.1 Candidatus Zixiibacteriota bacterium
CAAAAGGTCTTTCTGGCCGGACAGATTGCCACCCCCGGTAAGATAACATTTGAAGTTATCCCGGATCTTTGGACAATCATCAAGGAAGCTGGTGGGGCCGGCGAACTGGGTGATTTGACACGGGTTGCAATTATTCGCTCAAAAGAATCGGGTGGCGAGATTATTTATGTCAACGTTCTTGAGGCTGTAGCCAAAGGGGAGGTTGACAAATTACCACAGGTCAAGAAGGGGGATACCATTGAAGTCCCCAAAATGGCTGGGGGAGTTCCGGGCCGACAATTAACGACCGATTATTCCAACCGAAAAAATTTATATTATGTTTTGGGGCAGGTGTTATCACCCGGCAATAAGCCTTACGAAGGGGATATTGATATTCTTGATGCTATTGGAAATGCCGGGGGACTAACCAGTTTTGCCGATCTTAATAATGTCAAAATCATCAGCAAGAATGGGGATGGAACCTCGGTGTTGAAATTCAGCCTGAAAGAGTATCAAGAGAATGGCAAGGCCCGGCGGATTAAGATTAAGCCAGAAGATACGATCGTCATCGGTGAAAATAAAAGATCAGTCTTCAGTTGGGGAATGATTCGAGATTTTGCAACCGTTGCCGGAACGGTTGTTTCCTTTATATACTTAATTGATAGAAGATAGATTATTATGTCGAATAATGACAATATTACAACCATCAGTATCAAGGACGTTTTGTCTATCGTCAGGCGACGCAAGTGGTTGGTTATATTCCCTTTGATATTAGTTACCATAATTGCTTTCGCCGGATCGTACCTTCTCGAAGAGCGCTTTCAATCATCGACGATGGTTGTCATTGACCAGACAAAATTTCTATCCAAGCAACTTCAGGCAATGGTTCCGGGCCAGGAGGATAGGCGTTTTTCCTCACAACAGGTAAGAAGCCAACTGATTGCTCTACACAATGAGATCATTTCATCCGCTTATCTGTCCCGGTTAATTGGCGAATTGAAATTGGGGGATGACCCGGATGTCAGAAAACAGGCGGCCAAAATCAATGTTCGCCGCCCCGATATACCGATTAATCAACTGGTTTACTATATCCTTATTGAAGAGTTACGGGAAAATATCAAGGTCAATTTTAGTGGTGCCGACATCATTGAAATTACTGCCGAATCTGATGATCCGGCTATGTCTATGCAAATTGCTACTCGTTTGGCAGAAATTTTCAAAGAGGAGCGCCTGAGCCGTGAGTTGAGCGGAGTACGGGGTGCGCTCGATTTTTCGGATGAACAGTTGGCGATCTATAAAAATAACCTGACCGATGCTGAAACCCGCAAAGCTGAATTTCAAACCGAAGTCCTTCGTATGCGCCTGGATGAATCGGTCGTGGCAGATACCAATATTCGAGCGATCAATGCTGATGTTGATAACATAAAGCTGTTGATTGAGGATAATCGGGCCAGCCAACTGGAGAAGAGGCGGCAGTTGTCCGGTTACAACAAATCCCAGCTACAGATTAATTTTGGTTCTAAGTATGACGAATTGACCGGAAATATTAGAGATGAGTCGGACCGACTGGCCGATTTTATGTCGAAGTATTCGTGGTTTGATCCTAAAGTCCTGAATGCCAATATCAAGATCAGATCAATCCAGCGGGATATGGAAGAATTGGTTGCGGATGTGGTAAATGAAAAATTCAAAGATGCACCAGTCGCCGAACGAGAGCTGTTGCGAGAATATTTTATTTTACAGACAGCCGAGGCGGTGCTAAGACAAAAGCAGTCAGATTTTGAAGTCTCATTGTCAACCTTAAGAGCGCGTATCTCCAAGCAGCCGGAGTATGAAGTTCAGATGCGCAATTTTACCAATGACGTCAATTCTGCCCGAGTGATTTATGAGAAGTTTCGCGACCAATTGACCGGATCGGAAATTTCTCAATCATTAATGCGTGGTGAAGCTGAATCAAAATATAGGATTATGGAGCCGGCCTCGGTTCCTTTGGAACCGGTCAAACCTAATCGGATCAAGATATCTCTTCTGGGATTGGTGCTTGGTTTGGTAATCGGTGGTGCCGCCGCCCTATTGGCTGAACTTTTGGATAACTCATTCCGTAAGATAGAGGATGTGGAAAATTCGTTATCGTTGCCTGTTCTGGCCGCCATCCCTGAGATTTCGTCCCTTAAGGGCCGGGTAAAAGTAGGATAAGAGAATGGAAAATTATCGTCTAAAAAGTAAAGTCTCGGTTGAGCAGAAAGAATTTTTGGTCCAAACGATTAATGATCCTGATCGACATACGGTTGTGAATTCTCTTTTTATTGACGGTCGCATGCTGGAAACGGTTGCCTATCCTCATTCTGAAGAACTTTCGGAAGCGGATGTACTGACCCGGGTCAAGCATACGCATGGCGAAAAAAAGCATGAGCTTGAGCATCTTCTCTCAATGTTTCAGCAGGCATCACAGTCGGGTGATGCCGATTTGATGTTTTCTCTGGCCCGAGCGTTTTATGGCAAGAATATGTTCGATTATGCTCGAAACCTTTTTGAGTCGGTACTGGTCATCAGGGATGGCCATTTTGAGGCATACAATTATCTCGGATTGGTTTGGTTGGCCTCCGGCGATCCCGAAGAGGCGACACGTAAGCTGGCGCGCGCTGTAGAATTGCGTCCTCAGTTTGCCGATTACCACAATAATTATGCGATCGCCCTTTTGGAGGCCGGATTTTGTCGTCGGGCGATGGAGGAGTGTGAGGCGGCTCTTAAACTTAATATCTATTACGCCGAAGCTTATTTTAACTTAGGCATAGCCTTTGTAGCCAATGCTGTTACCCGAGAAGATTATGAGATGTATGCTAATCATCTTCAAAAATCTTTGGAAATGTTTGAGCGGGCCGCCATGATTGATCCGCGGTATCGTTCGGTGCAGTTTGAAGAGGCGTGCGAAATACTCAAGCGGAATGACCCCAGCCGCTCCTTGAATTTGCTCAAGGGGATTAGGGATGAGAAGAGGCTTTCTGCCGCAAAAAGAATTTCGGGCGATTTTATAATGTTCCAATTGACGGCTGGGATGTCTGGTTCCCAATCGCTTGATGAGCGAATCGAGAATCTTAAAGGGGAATTGGATCGTAATCCCAATTATGTTGATTATTATCATGAGATGGGGTTGTGTTATTTGCAAAAATCAAAAGTTGACTGGCAGATGGCGATTGATCAATTTCAGAAAGCCTGCCAACTGAACCCCAAATTGACCAAAGCTCAAATCGGATATGACAAGGCGGATGAATTTTTGAGTAGTTTGACCCTAAGTATTTCTGAAATTACTCGGAGTGGTTCCAAGTAAAAAGGCTGGAGATGACGATTGAAGAAAAATAAAGGAATGAATCTTCTGGTCGGATTTGATCAGGAAACTCCATACGCTACTGAATTCAGGCGGTTGTTGCATAGCCTGAATGGTGCCGTATCTGATAAACAATCGAAGATGATTCTGGTCACGTCGGCGATGCTCTCTGAGGGGAAATCGACGGTCGTTTCTCACTTGGCGATAACAGCCGCATGCCAGAAAGGGAAAAAGACACTCTTGGTCGATTGCGATCTTCGTCGGCCGACATTGCATCGCCTTTTTGGGCAGGAGCGGGACAATGGTTTGGTTGAGGCTGTCGTTGATAAATGCAAACCAAACGATGTTATTAAAAAAACAACGGAGCCGAATTTACATATTTTAACCGCTGGTAGATCGGTCGCCAAGCCGACCGAGATTTTTGAATCGGGGGGAGTCTTCAAACTGCTTGAAGAGATTCGGTTTTATTATGAATTAATATTGATCGATTGTGCGCCGATTCTTCCGGTTTCTGATCCGATGCTGTTGGCCGGTGCCGTTGATGGAGTCTTGATGGTTCTTAAGGCTGGTTCGACTCAGAAAGAGGTCGCCCAGCGAGCCACTCGACTGCTGAAGGACAGCAATGCCAATTTATTGGGGGTCGTTTTGAACAACCTGGGTAATGCGTTACCATATTATTATAACGAATCGTTTTACGGATACGATTACCGTCCTCAGAAGCAATAATTGAAAATGAAAAATATCCTTACCGTAGATCTCGAAGATTGGTTTTCAGTCGAGACATTGCAGGATCGATACAATAGGGACGATTGGCCTGATCTGGAGGGGACGGTTGAACGTAACGGTTATCGTATTCTGGAACTGTTGGACCATTACAAGGTTCATGCCACTTTTTTTGTTTTGGGGTGGATCGCTGACCGATATCCCAAATTGATTGGAGATGTTTCATCGGCTGGACATGAAATCGGGTGCCACAGTTATTATCACCGCATGGTTAGCTCGTTGGATGCCGAGGAATTCCGCAAAGATACCGAATTGGCGATTGATGCTATTCTAAAAGCATGTGGTCAGAGGCCGGTGGGATATCGCTCACCCAGCTGGGGAATGAGGCAGGATATGGACTGGGCCTATCAGGTTTTGGCAGATCTTGGCTTTCAATACGATTCATCGATTTTTCCGATTCATCATGATATTTATGGCGATCCCGGCGCACCCCGGCAGGCTTATGAGGTTCGTATCTCGGGGAACAAAAAAATCATCGAAATCCCGGCCAGCACCGTTGACTTTTTGGGCAAACGGATGCCTCTTGGTGGTGGGGGATGGCTGCGTCAATTTCCTTACTGGTTTACTCGGCGCGGAATAAAGAAATTGAATAGATCTAACATTCCGGCGATGGTGTATCTCCATCCCTGGGAAATTGATCCTAATTTACCGCGCGTTAAAATGAATTTCAAAAACAGCTTTCGGCAATATGGGAACCTGGAATCGATGCAACCGAAGCTTCAAAGATTACTGGAAGATTTTGACTTTATCCCATTATGCGACTATATTAGAAAATTGGAATTTTAGAAAGCGGATATAAAAATATGAAATCAAAAGTAGCAGTTATAAAAACTTCGCCAGAGACGATTGTTTCAGATTACCATAAGCTGTGTAATTTGGCCGGGTACAAAGAGCATCTGGATTTTTCTGCCGATGTGATTTTTAAGCTCAATTTGTCCTGGACCAAATATTTTCCTGCCTGTTCCTCACAACCGTGGCAGGTTGAAGGAGTTGTCAAATCGTTTATCGATGATGGTTATCCGCGAGAAAAGATTTTACCGGTAGAAAATAAAACGGTCGTTACCAACCCAGTTGAGGGGGCCAAAAATAATTTGTGGATGCCAGTACTGGATAAATACAAATTACCATTTTTACCTCTACCGGATCAAAAATGGATAGTCCATAAATTCAAATCCAAACTTCTCAAACTTAATGATATCTTCCCAGAAGGAATCGAAATCCCGGAAATGTACGTCGGCAAACAGATTGTCCATTTTCCGACGATCAAGACACATGGCCATTCGATAACAACCGGAGCGATTAAAAATTCTTTTGGCGGGCTCCTCAAAGAGGTGCGTCATTACGCCCATAAGTACATCCATGAGGTGATGGTTGATCTGATGTTGATGCAGAAAGAACTCCACCCATCGGTTTTCGCTGTTATGGATGGCGCGGTCTCCGGTGATGGTGCCGGTCCCCGGACGATGATACCGCGCGTGACCGATTATATTTTGGCCTCGTTTGATTCGGTAGCAATTGATTCAACGGCGGCGAGAATGATGGGATATGATCCGCTAAAGATTCCGTATCTGAAGATGTGCGATGATATGGGGCTGGGGAATGCCAGAAAAGAGAATGTCGAGATTGTGGGGGCCGATCTGGAGAATGTCAATTTCCATTTCCAGACCAAGAAATCGCTGGTTATTTGGGGCGATCAGTTGTTGCGCAAAGGGCCGTTACAATTTTTAGAAAAGATTGCTCTCCATTCTCCTTTGGTTATCTGGGCACCAATCGCTTCAAATATTTATCACGATTATATGTGGTACCCAACGGTCGGAAAATCAATCATCAAAAAGTTTTCGGCGACAAAGTGGGGAAAACTGTTTGCTCAGTATAAATCGGGCGAATTACCCAAATAGGTCGATCCCAAGAGGAGTTGATATGCAACATTATGCTCCGCTGATCGTTTAATTGGATATGGGCAATTCAGAAATTTCCATAAAAGTTAACAACCTTTCAAAAACTTATAAGAGCGGTTTCTCCGGTGATGGGGTCAAAGCACTGGTTGATGTCTCACTTGATATTAATCAGGGGGAAATATTTGGTCTGTTAGGCCCCAATGGTGCCGGGAAGACGACCCTCCTGAAAATTCTGCTTGGTTCACTACAACCGACATCAGGAACTGCGCTGATTAATGGGATTGATATCGGGCGACCAGAAGCCAGAGGGAAAACTGGTTTTCTTCCTGAAAATCATCGCTTTCCGTCCTACCTTACCGGAATGCAGATGATGGTTGTTTTTGGTGGGATGTCGGGGATGACGGCACGAGAAGTCATAACCGAGGCAACGCCTCTTTTGGATTTGGTCGGGATGCTCAAATGGCAAAATACCCAGATAAAAAAATATTCAAAAGGGATGATGCAGAGACTCGGATTGGCTCAGGCCTTGCTCAACGATCCTGATCTGATATTTTTGGATGAGCCAACCGATGGTGTTGATCCGATTGGGCGGCATGAAATTCGTAATATCTTACTCGAACTAAAAAATCGTGGTAAGACGGTTTTCCTTAATTCGCATTTGTTATCTGAGGTGGAGTCGATTTCTGACCGGGTTGCCATTCTTGATCGTGGGAAACTTCTCAAAGTCGGACCGGTAAGTGGATTGACTCAAACGAAACCGGAAGTGACAATTACGATATCAACGATTACGGCTGATAAACAAAATGTCATTACCGATCAATATCCAACTGCGCAGGTGACCGGTAGTAGAGTTGTCGCCCCGTTTACCGAACCGTCTGAAGTAAATAGCCTGATTGATCTGTTACGCGCCAACGGTATTGATATATTGACGATCACACAGGTAACACCGAGCCTCGAAGATAGTTTTGTCAGCTTGATTAAAGGTAGTGGGGTTGGTGGAGTTGGTGGTGTCGGTGGGGGTACGGGGGGTGAGCATGAATAAATTCATCGCCATACTACGGGATTCATTTTATGAAATAAAGGCACAAAAAATCCTTTGGATGTACGGGTTGACCGGCCTGTTTATGGCTTTGATGATTTTGGTATTACCCACAATCAACATAAATGGTCAGGATATGTTTCAAAGCGGTTCCTTTTCTCCCGAGATGATTGACCAGGTTTCGGCCTTTGCCTTCGATAAATATTTCTTCTTTATGATAATATTTATGATTTTTGGTTCGGTCGGGATGATCCCATCATTTTTAAAAAAAGGCCGCGTTGAATTATCTCTGTCAAAACCGATGAGTCGGGTTGGTCTGTTGTCAATGAAGTTTGCCTCAATCTATTTGATCAAGATATCAATTCTGATTATTATCTCCATTTTTCTGTGGCTGGCAATGTCAGTTCGATTGGGCTCATTTAGCTATCAATTTTTTAACGGCTTGCTGTTTAGCTTAGTAGAATATTTTGCCGTTTATTCAATCCTGTTTTTCCTTGGGGTTGCCACCCGTTCTGGTCCGACAGCTCTGATTTTATATTATGTCATTCGCATGCTGGCCGTTCTGGTTTCCACAGCCGGTCTGGTGGCTGACATGGTTGATCAAACAGCATGGTACAAATTCATCAATATCCTTTATCATATCCTGCCAAAATTGGGAGCGGTTTCCGACAATTATGAGCCACTAATGCTCGGCAAGGGGTTATCTGATTTTTACGCCGTTTGGTCCACGCTTATTGTGGCGGTAGTTTTATTCTCGTCGGCTCTTTTCATCCACCAACGACGCGATTATTGACGACCAGTCGCTTTTAAGGTTTTCGCTGATTCTATTATACAAATAGTAAGTATCACTCTGATACTCATGTTTCTGCGCAATATTAGATTAATCAAAACACGACACAGAATTCATAGACTGTTTTAAAAAGCCACTGGTGTCCTTGTGATTTGAAAGCCACTTGTGACCTTGAATTATCGAGTCGGCTTGCGTATATTCTCTGATCAAATATGAACTTATAGGAGATTTAATAATATGACGCCCCTCGATTATTTAAAAGAGCAAGAAGAGAATTCTCTGGAACAGCTAAAAGATTTTTTGCGCATCCCCAGTGTCAGCGCGCAGACCAAGCATGATCCGGATATGAAAAAATGTGCAGGATGGGTAGCCGATTATCTGACCAACATTGGCATAGAATCCAAAATTATGGATACCGGTGGTCATCCAGTTGTTTATGGTGAATACCATAATTCCGACGACCTGCCGACCGTTTTGGTTTACGGACATTACGATGTTCAACCGCCCGATCCTTTGGACTTGTGGAAAACGGGACCGTTTGATCCGATTGAAGAGAACGGTTATCTATTAGCGCGTGGTTCGACCGATGATAAGGGTCAAGTTTTGACTCATATCAAAGGAGCCGAGGCTTATTTGAAAACGGTCGGATCAATCCCGGTCAACCTGAAATTCCTTATTGAGGGTGAAGAGGAAGTTCAATCGGAGAATCTGGACGGATTCATCGAAAAGCATAAGGATATGCTTAAGTCTGACATCGTCGTTGTTTCCGATGGGGCGCAGTACAGTTTGGATCAACCGGCCATCAATTTTGGTCTTCGTGGTATCGCCTTTGTCGAAGTGAAGGTCACCGGTCCGAACCGTGACCTCCATTCGGGATCATTCGGTGGAGCGATCGCTAATCCAGCCAACGTCTTGGCAAAGATGATCGGACAACTACATGATGATAATGGACGCATCGCGATCGATGGTTTCTACAACGATACTTACAGCATGACCGAATGGGAAAAGGAGCAGTACGGAAAACTTCCCTTTAATGCCGATTCTTATCTTGCCTCGACCGGATCGAAAAAATTCTGGGGTGAGGATGGCTTTTCTACTCTGGAGCGAACCTGGGTTCGGCCAACACTCGATTGTAATGGCATAACA
>JAUUYJ010000108.1 GCA_030588275.1 Candidatus Zixiibacteriota bacterium
ATTTCAACCTCGGTTAATATAAAAAGTCGGACGCTTGAATCGCTTGAGGAAAAGAAGCGAGAAAGATATCTGCGCCAGCAGTTGATGGAGATCAGGCGGGAATTGGGCGAAGAATTTATCGAAGAGGATGTTTCCCGCACTTATAATAACCGGATCAAAGAGAATAAAAATATCCCATCCGAAATAAAAAACCGGCTTAAATCTGAAGCTGATCGAGTTCGGCATTTATCGACTTCGTCGGCGGAGTACGGTTCGATCAAAAATTACCTCGACTTGATGCTCTCGCTACCCTGGGGCAAAGAGGAGAGGAAGCCAATTGATATTGTTGCTATTGAGCAGGAGATAGAGAAGCGTTATTACGGTCTGAAAAATATTAAAGAGCAGGTCTTGGAATTTCTCTCGATCCGCTTCACTAATCCCAACTCAACCGATTATCCCATTTTGTGTTTTGGTGGTGCCGTTGGTACCGGTAAGGCATCTTTGGCAAAGGCGATTGCGGCATCATTGGATCGCAAGCTGATCCGGATCAATGGGACCAGTTTGATTATGGTTGAGGATATCAAGGGAGCGCATCGTTCGGAGATTGGGTCTGGACCGGGGCAATTAGTTCGGGCGATCAAACGGGAAGGGCAGTATGATCTGGTAGTCTATCTTGAAGATTTGGAATATGTCATTGAATCTGAAGATAGCAATGCTCTTTTGGCCCTACTGGAAGCGGTCGATCCTCGTCAGAACAGCCATTTTATTGATAATTTTGTTGGTGTGCCGCTCGATTTTTCGCGGATACTTTTTATCCTCAGCCTTTCGAGTGGGGATGATTTCCCGGAACCATTTATGCACCGCTTAGAGCTGGTTGAAATGCCCGGTTATATTGAGCATGAAAAAATTCTGATCGCCAAAAAATATATTTTGCCCAAGCTTTACAAGCGGCATGCTCTGACCCGCTCGCAGTTAAAGTTTTCGGAAAAGGCCCTAAAAGGAATTATCCGAGAATATACGATGGAGGCGGGGCTGATCGGATTCCAACAACAGCTGGAACGAATCTTCCGCAAGGTGATGCACAAAAAGGCATCGTGTAAAGAATGTAAGTATAGTATCCTCGATACCAATATCGATAAATATCTCGGAACGGCACCATTTGTCCCTGAAAAGGCGATGGCCGAGCCGGAGATTGGAGTTGCCAACGGTTTAGCCTGGACTGGGGCGGGCGGAGATTTGATGCTTATTGAGGGGCTAAAGATGAAGGGGACCGGACAGGTTGTTTGTACCGGTTCGCTTGGTGATGTAATGAAGGAATCGATTCAGGCGGCCCATAGTTTTGTTCGGGCTCGGGCCGACAGCCTTGGGATTGATTATGACGATTTCATTAATTATGATATTCATATTCATTTCCCGATGGGGGCGATCCCCAAAGATGGACCTTCGGCAGGGATGACCGTTTCGGTCGTTATTGCCTCGGTTATGGCAGAACGCCCGGTGCGAAGCGATATCGCCATGACTGGCGAAGTGACATTGAGGGGAAAGGTTTTGCCGGTCGGGGGGATCAAGGAAAAGGTCTCAGCTGCTTATCGGGCCGGATTGAAAACGATTATTATCCCGAAGGAAAATAAAAAAGATACCGCCGATATCCCGAAGGAAATTGCTCGTAAGACAAAGTTTATTTATATCGAATCGGTTGATGAACTTTTTGAGCAGGCATTGATGGATTTCACCCCTTCTAGTCTTACGTTGGAAAAGATATTCTTAGAAGAGATCGAAAAAGCCAAGGCCAGAAAAAAGAGCCAGACCAAAAGGAAGCCTAAGGCGGCTAAATCGCAATCCCCAAAACCGACCACCAAATCGAAACCGGTTTCAAAAAAGAAGAATACCAATAAGGCGGTTAAAAAGAAAAAAGCCTCAGAAATTAACGAGGTGGAAAGCGATTGACAGAACCAGAATTAGATATTAGCTTATGAAAAATTCTATCAACAGCTCCGGAGGAACAATGATTTTGAAAACAGTTTTTGTACTTATTATTAGTATGGCTATTCTGTCCGGGGCGGCCTTTGCTCAGGACGATAACCAGCCGGATTCCCTTTTAATTGGCCAAATTAAAATTGAACAGGGAGGCACCGGATCGATAGAAATAAATTTCTTTAACGATCAGGAATTAGCCGCATTAACGATTCCGCTCCAACTAGTCGGTGAGGGGTTCAGGATTGATTCAATCTCATTTGCCGGGAGTCGAGTTGAATATTTGAAGACCCGTCCGATTACAGTTGGAAAAGAGGGACGGCATGTCGTCTTTGGTGCGATCTGTATGCTTGAAGAATATATTCAGCCGGGAAAAGGATTGATGGCGACCCTTTTTGTTCATGCTTTGGAGTCGGCCAAATCGGGCAATTGCACTATTGACACGACAACCATCGGTCCGGCCACAGTCCTGTTTACCAAGACCAATTCGGTCTCGTTAGTGCCTCGTTGTACACTCGGCAAGATTGAGATCTCTCCAATTTCCAAGAAAAAATAATGTTTTTTGTTCATCTGCAGACGCATATATGCGTCTGCAGATGATTCCGTTGCATTCTCGGATGCGTCGAGGGATAAAATCCTTGACACATTATCTCCCTCCCCGTATTATATCAATAGATTCATATCACTAAATGCTTTGTGTTACCTGTCTTGACACAGCCGTTTACTTTTATTAAATATTGGATTAGGAAGATCCATCATTTCAGGAGGATTCCCCATGTTAAACAGGATGTTGTGGGCTTTAATTCTGACAATTGGCTTGTTCAGTATGGCAATTGGTCAGGGAGTTGATCCAAACGATCCAAATGAGCCAGATACACTTTATATCGCCAACGTTGAGATTGACGCTGGACAGGCGGCGATCGTCGAGGTTTCGTTTTTTAATGATGAAGAGTTGGCCGGTCTGACGATTCCGCTTCATTGGAGTTCCGCCGATATTACTCTTGATTCGGTTTCATTTGTTGGAAGCCGCATTGATTATATAAATACGAAGCCATTGACAATTTACAATGAAGTTCAGGATGTTGTTTTTGGTACTATCGTATTTTTTGAAACCGATATCCAGCCGGGAAACGGCTTGATGGCAACCCTTTATTTTGATGTGCCTCCCGGTACATCGGATCAATTTGTCGAAATTGATACCCTGTCGCATGGTCCTGCAGGACTCTTATTTACCCTGGTTAGTTCTGCCAACTTTGTTCCGCAGGTTATTGCAGGGCAGATCAAAATCGGTAACCCACCTGAGTTTGCCCATTTTGAGCTGTCATCGGCATCAATGGAGTTTGAAGGGATTGTTGGTTTCCCCGGTCCTCCCAATAAGATTTTGTCTATAACCAATTCGGGGGGGGGAGCGCTGGTTTGGACCGCTTCGATTTCATCCGGTTGGCTTTCGATAAATCCCTCGAGTGGAACCGCTCCGTCGGTGCGATCAATTGATGTCGATATCTCCGGTTTACCTGAAGGGATCTATGAAGATACAATCTGGCTAAGTGCCCCTAATACTGACAATAGTCCCATGCCTTTGCCGGTGACATTAACGATTACCAGCTTGCCTCCTGAGATACAGTTTTCTCCTTCGGAATTTAATATTTCCGGGATACAGGGAGGCGTTAATCCGGACGATAAGTATCTGTTTATCAGCAATGATATTCCCGGTAGTGAACTTAACTGGTCGGTAGCAAATTCATCCGGTTGGTTGAGTCTTGATCCATTTTCGGGGATACCTCCCGATTCGGTTCGGCTGTCATTTGATATCACTGGGCTTTCTTTCGGAAATTATACTGACACAATTGTTATCTCCGACCCGGCCGCCGCCAACAATCCCCAACAGGTTCCAGTTAACCTGCAGATCGTCTCTGACCTCCCGGTTTTACAGATTGATCCGGAAGTTCTGCATGTCATTGTTCAGGCCGGGGAGTCGGCCCCTCCGGAAGGTGTCAATATCTACAATTCCGGCGAAGGGGTGATGACCTTTACAGTAACCGAAAACAGTAGTCGCATCGTAGGGGTAACACCTTCTTCGGGAACGGCTCCGGAGACGGTAGTGCTATCTTTTAAAACTTTCCCGTTAAGCGTTGGGGATTATTACGATACGGTTACAGTGACGTCTCCGGAGGCGATCAACTCTCCACAACAGTTTATCGTCCATTTTCATGTCTCCAGCAATCCTGCTACGATGGCTGTCTTGCCAAGCAATATTACTATGAGTTATTTTGAATGTTGGCAGGGGCCGATGGCGTTGCCTCCGATTCGAACTTTTCAGATTGTCAATACCGGTGCCGACAGCATGGCTTGGTGGCTGGATTATGAATCGGACTGGTTTATCCTGAATTCCAATTCTGGTGTGGACGACCAAATATTGACTCTGACTCTGGATGCTGAGGGGATGCCTCTGGGAACTTATGTCGATACTATTATTGTTTATTCTGACGACGCCCTTAACAGCCCCAAAAAGATTGTTGTAACCTTGAATGTGGTTCCAGGAACCGAGACGCCGGAGTTGGTTTCTTCCAAGAACAATATTGATATTCCGGCACAGGAGGTTTTTGGGACGGCATTAAACCTGTTTGCAATAACAGAGCTATTTAACAATCATCCGGGTTGCATGGACTGGTGGGTTGAAGAGGATATACCTTGGTTGAATTTTGTTGATTCCAGTGGTGAGGCTCCATCCCAACCGCGGGTTGGCGTGGAGATGGGGAGTTATACTTATGGTGTTTATCCTGATTCGTTTTATGTTTATTCCGCTTCTGCCTCCAACAGTCCGCTCAAAATTTATGTCAATATGATTGTCTGGCGTCTTCATGGTGACGTGAATTGGACCAATAATATTGATGTCTCCGATCCTGTTTACATGATCAACACAGTTTTTCATCATGGTCCCGGTTCTCAGCCGGAGTATCTGGTGGGTGATTGCAATTGCGATCATTTTGGCAATGTCGCCGATATCGTTTATCTGATTAACTATGTCTTTAATCATGGGGACGCGCCGTGCGGTAACCTGTAATCGGATAATGATAATAATTCTGGCCGCCGTGTTTATTGATAAAATAACCGGCGGCTTTTTTATTGAAATAAATTCTCAAACGGCAACATTTTTAATAATGAGATGTTATAAGAATTAGAAACTGTCCGAGCGTGATAACTTCTGATTTCTATGGCTTACTTTTGGACCAGTTTGCATGAATCCAGAGAGATGGTGACCTTGTCCAGAGCAAAAAACTTGACAATTAGACCGAATCTCGTATGTTGTTGTCGTACCTCGTTATCCGCCCTCACCCGTTTCGCGGATCACCGCTATAGAGTTGAAAATTGTGACCGAGATAGTTAATAACTGTTTTATTGAACTATGGAGGAGAACAACCGTGAGCAAGCGTCTTTGTACTCTCATCATATTAGCCTGCCTACTGACTCAAGTCAGCGTTGTTGTCGGCGAGGACAGCCCAATCAGCATTGATCCTTTGCAATCTGAAATCGGACCCAAAGAGGCCCATCAGTGGCTGTGGGAGAACAATTTAAAACCACGACTGATAAAGAAGCAGAAGCAGGAGCTGGAACTGGCTCTGGACAAAAGTGATAAAACAAACTGGCAAGAGTATGATATGCGTTTTTACTCTCTCGATTTGACCATCGATCATACGATAGAGACAGTTTACGGTCGAGTAGCCGCCCATGGAACAATTGAAATCGCTTCACTTGACAGTATAAAAATCAACCTGGCCAATTCGATGACAGTCGATTCGATTTATAACGAAACCGGCCTTCTTGCTTTCAATCACGCCAGTGAGCAGTTGACGGTTCAGCTTGATAAGGCTTACACCTTCGGTGAAGAGTATAATTTCACGATCGTTTATCATGGTGTACCAGCCGGTTCGAGCGGATTTTTGGGGATGGACTTTTCTACACGTAACGGTTTGCCTCTGATAACGACCCTGTCAGAACCGATGGGGGCGCGTAGCTGGTGGCCCTGTAATGATATCCCTCGGGACAAGGTTGATTCGGTTCATATTATCATAACGGTCGATACTTCGCTGGTTGTTTCCTCCAATGGAACTCTGATGTCCGACTCAGACAACGGTGATGGCACCCATACCGTTGTTTGGCACGAGTTATACCCGATCACCCCGTATCTGGTCAGCCTCGGGATTCACCCTTATGCGATTTGGTACGACTGGTATCATTACGGTCCGACCGATTCAATGCCTCTTCATTATTATGTTTATCCCGACCACGATGCTACTTCTCGTCCACATTTCGCGGTGATGCCGGATATTTTGACTAACCTATCAGCGGCGTTCGGACAGTATCCATTTATCGATGAAAAATATGGATGCACCCATTTCGATTGGGGTGGTGCTATGGAGCATCAGACTAACACCTCGACATCCTCTTCATCATTTGGATACTCGGAGCCGGTCATTGCCCATGAAGCGGGGCACCAATGGTGGGGTGATATGGTTACGACCGATGATTGGCATCATATCTGGATTAACGAAGGGTTTGCGGTTTACTCCGAGGCGGTTCATTTTGAGGCCAAAAATGGAACGGCCTATTATCACGACTATATGAATTCCTTTGAATATTCAGGCGGCGGCTCAATTTATATCGACGATACAACCTGGGTTTGGAATATTTTCAGTGCTATCGTTTATGACAAAGGCGGCTGGACTTTGCATATGCTTCGTCATGTAGTTGGTGACGATCTGTTTTTTGAATCACTGGCCAATTACCGTGATCAATATGTCTGGCTTAGCGCTACGACCGAAGATTTTCAGGGAGTAGTCGAGGCGACGGCCGGGATGGACTTGGAGTATTTCTTTGACCAGTGGATATATGGAACCTACCGTCCATACTATCGCCACTCGTTTGTAAGCGAACCTGATCCCTCGGGAGGTTACTTTACCTACCTCCATCTGCGCCAGATTCAAGCTACCAATCCGACATTTTTTACAATGCCGGTTGACCTGTATCTGATGACGCCTGGCGGGACTGTATACGAAGTGATATTTAATGACAAACAGAACCAGAATTTCACCTTCCACACCGACGATGAAGTGACCAGCATCATACTTGATCCGAACAGATGGATATCGCGATTGGAAGGCACCGAAACTTACCGCTTACACATTGTAAACGAATCGTTATCAGACGGTGCTCAGGCGGTCGAATATGCCGATACGGTTAAGGTCAAGGGTGGAAATGACAATTTCCTGTGCGAAGTTATTTCGGGAGCGATGCCATCCGGATGGAATCTTGAAGCGGCGACCGGTATAATATCGGGAACCTCCTATGAAGCTGGGCAGTTTACTTTCATAGTTAAAGCCGTCGATCAGACCTATTCCGGATATTATGATTCGGTTGAATACAGCGTCAACCTTTCGTTGGCACCTGGTTTCCCAGGCAACGCTAATGCTGATGATTTGGTCAATGTTGGAGATGCCGTTTATATGATTAGTTTTGTCTTTAAGGGTGGCGATCCGCCGCCGATTTCCAACTGGGGCGATGCCAATGGAGATTGCGGCCTGAATGTTGGGGATGCGGTGTATCTGATAAACTATGTCTTCAAGAATGGAGATGCTCCGGTTCCAGGTTGCGTCGAATAATGGGTCGATAAGTTTATTAAAAAGCCCCGGTTTTTCCGGGGCTTTTTTTTGTCTAAAGCGTAATTTAATTGACAAATGGGACAGCCAGCCGATATATTTGATCCGTATAAAGTCATACCGGTTTCAATTACTTTTCAACTGGTGGTAACCGAAAGTTGTAATCTCGAAGATGAACGGCCGATGACCAGATATGTTTAGAAAAACTTACTACATGCACAGCTATGGTTGCCAGATGAATCTGTCCGATTCTGGCATTCTATCCTCGGCGATGGACAAGGCTGGATATAAATCTGTATCCGATCCGGAGCAGGCCGGTGTTATTATAATTAATACCTGTTCGGTTCGGGAAAAGGCGGAAGAGCGGGCTTTGGGTCGTCTTAGCTCTTTGACGGCTCTTAAAAAGGTCAACGAGACATACATCTGCGCGGTAGGCTGTATGGCCCAGCGAATGGGAGACGATATACTCAACCGGATTCCAGGGGTTGATTTTATC
>JAUUYJ010000092.1 GCA_030588275.1 Candidatus Zixiibacteriota bacterium
CCAGAAATTTGTCGGTAGCATCCGGGCCAAATTCCTGAATGCAGTAATAAACAAACCACTCCGGGTAACTATGGAAGTTTGCAAAATAGGCGACCGGGCGATGTTCCCGATCAGGAAAGACAACCTTCTCCGGTGTCCGCAAATATGACCTTAAAATGGCATTGACAAAGGAACCGCGTGAGTGGTGCGTCATGGCCCGGGCCAGATTGACCGATTCGGAAACCGCCGCTCCGGCTGGAATGCGGTCGGTATAAATCAGTTGATAAAGGCCGAGGCGCAATATGTTTTTGGTCAACCGGTCGATATTGGCGTTTGGTTTTTGCAAATAGAAGGAGTAGGTGAAATCAAGCCTTTGGCGCATCTTGATGACACCGTGGCATAACTGCTTTAAAAACCGTCGATCCAGGTCGGAAAAGTCAGAACCTTTTAATACCTCAATTATGGCATTATCGCTTTTCCAATTACGATCAAAGACCATGCCCAGCACTTCAATGCAGGCGGCCCGGACCGGGTCGTACTTCCCCCGATCGGTTTTTTGAGGTTTACCTTTGTCCATGATTCTCCATTTTCCCGGTTCCAAAATCCGGAGTTGCTGCTTCAACCTATTTTTATTATCGGCAAATTGCCCCGTAACATAAGACCAGATATAAAATTACAAAATGGCTTCGAGTGGGTCAAGGTAATTGCCCGAACTGTTCAAATATTGCAATTTCTGGCGATGAAAGTGAAGTGAAGTAAGTGATTCCTGATCAAACAGATCCATAGTCTCCAGAACTTCTCGGGGACGGGCGTAACCACCGGTTCCCAATCCCAATTCCATCTCAAGGAACGGTCCCTCGCCGTTTGAGGTGACTCCAATACTGTAAATTGCCGGTCGTATATCAATCTTTTTGAATCCATCACCGGTCGGTCGGTCAAAAATTATCGACTTCTGTTCCATCAGTTTGGTCAGGCAATCGGTTTCACTCAACAACGAGATATCACCCGTAACATGGTAAATGGCCCGATTGAGAAGGGCTGATATGGCCGGAGCTTTGGTGTAGATCAATTTATAATCCACCAGAAAATACCCATCCGGGAGAAGGTCATCAAACCTTTGCATCATCGCCGGAGTGACATTTCCGTCGATATGAATATCCAGAAATTCACTATCGGAGCTATATCCCAAAGGCAGAGGGGGACCAAACGATAGCTTCTGGTGCGGGTTGAATCCTTGCGACATAACAACCGGTAAGCCAGACAAGCGGATTGCCCGTTGGAAAATACGGTTGTTATCAAGGTGCGAAAGAAAACGAACCAGCCCTTTTTTGCCCCACTGTATCCGAACTTTTCCTCGCGTTGGGCTGACCGCACCTGATGCCGTTATGACTTTCTTATTTTTCCTGCCGTACATATCGGCATCTGAATTGGTTGGCGGTGGCAATGATTCTTTTTCAGGTTTCATCATCGGAAGCGGGTCGGCGGAGGCAAACGACGATTGTTCGCGCTCCTTCTGCAAAAACTCTCGTGAGCGGCCTCGTTCGATATGATCCCAGGGAAGCGGTTCAGAGAAAGAAAATGTGCGGGCATAATCGTTAGGGTCGATACTGCACGATTCAAAAGCGTCAGACCAGATAGAATAATTAAAATATTCGCTCCAGCCATCAAACCGAGCCCCATTTTTCCAAGCGGTATAGATAACCTGCCCAAGGCGGCGATCACCCCTCCCCAGGACACCCTCAAGGTATGACAGTTCCGGTTTGCGCAGTTTGAGTTTGACATTTTTGGCCCGGATCGCACTTCTTAAAATTGCATATTTTCGCCGGGTCTCATCCGGTGCCGAAACTTCGTCCCATTGCAGGGGCGTGTGCGATTTGGGAGAAAAGGGGGAGATGGTAACATTGATTTTGTGCAGACCCTTATGGCGGTTGCCAATCTGGACAACCTTGTTGATCAGGTCAATGATGCCGTCAATATCTTCGTCGGTCTCAGTCGGTAATCCAATCATGAAATAAAGCTTTACCAGTTTCCAACCTTTTTCAAAAATCATATCGACCGCCGTCAGGAGGTCTGACTCGGTGACATTTTTATTCACGACCTTCCGCATCCGTTCGGTGCCGACTTCCGGTGCAAAAGTTATTCCTGTTTTTCTGAGTCGTGAGGCGGCTGTCGCCAAACGGGAGGTAAAGCTGGCTGGCCTGAGCGACGGAAACGACAACGATATTTTCTTTTTGTCAAGTTCGGCGGAGAGAGTGATAATCAAATTTTCGATATCTGGATAATCGCTGGTCGAAAGGGATAGAAGGCCGATCTCTTCGTACCCGGTCGCCTCAATCGCTTCAATCGCCTGCTGTTTAATATCGGCCACAGATCGGACCCGAACCGGTTTGTAAACTCGTCCGGCCTGACAAAAACGGCAACCTTGCGGACAACCCCGCATGATTTCAATTGAAACCCGATCATGGGCCGTTTCCAAAAGGGCCATCAATGGACGGGTCGGATAATTCTCCGGTTTTAGCTCGGCGACGCGAGCCGCTTTGATTTTGGCCGGGATGTTCTCACTGAGTGGGGCTCTGGTTTTGGGATCGTAGAGTGACGGCACGTAAATCGCCTCGATTTTTGACAATGCCAGAAGTTTTTCCTTACGACTCTTATGTCGATTTGATTCATAGATCGAAATCAACTCCGGCATCGAATCTTCAACTTCTCCGATAAAGAAAAAATCGACAAAATCAGCCACCGGTTCCGGATTATAAACGATTGGACCACCCGCCACAATCAACGGATCATCATCGGAGCGGTCAGTAGATTTAACAGGGATACCGGCCAAATCAATCATGTTGAGCATGTTGGTAAAAACCATCTCGTATGAGAGGGTGAATCCAAAGAGGTCAAACTCTTTGATGGGACGATGAGTTTCCAGACTAAAAAGCTCAATTTGAGCCTGGCGCATTCTCGCTTCGGCATCGTGGGCGACCGCGTAAACGCGCTCGCACAAAGCATCATCTCGGCTGTTAATCAAATGGTACAAAAGTTGACCGCCGGTGTACGACATACCGATTTCGTACAGGTCGGGATAAGCCAGAGCGATCTGGAATTTCCCACCTGGTTCTTTTTTATATAACCCTGGTTCGCAACCGATATAACGGGCCGGTTTTTCTACAAACGGCAAGAGCTTTTCTTCGATTAATGGTAGTATCGTCGCCATAACAAATTAAAGAACCCCGACGAGCGGGGTCTTAATAATCTCTTCTCACTTTCGTATCATCCCGATCGGGGGCATACTGATGAAGCACCACTCCAACAATTATCTAACCTTTTCCCAAGGTGCGCGACAGCCTGAAAGTGGCAATGCCACCGCTTCGCTCAGGGTTCAATGCTCTAACCCCATTCGCTTCGCTCAGGGATAAGATAATCTAGGCTTGCTTCGCTTCGCAGATTATCTAAAGTGGCAATGCCACCGCTTTGCTTCTACATCTACTAACCCCGACACCTGCGGTGAGGGATAAGTGGCTGTAACTCGTTTCACCCCGATGGGGTTTCGCTCAAGGTTCAATACTCTAACCCATTCGTTTCACTCAGGGATAATCTAAGCTCGCTTCGCTTCGCAGATTATCTAAAAAACAAAACCCCGGTATCAGCCGGGGTTCTTATCTCAGCCGTAAACTTCGGCTTCGTTGCATTTACAAACCCCTACCGGACCATTGGAGAATCTCCAGTTGCCATTGCGCTTATTCGCCTGGACAACCCGGATGTGGGTTATTTCAGCTTCGCAGACCGGGCAATAATGGGATTTATTCTTCTTGCTGGCCTTGTCCGCAAATGTTTGTTTCTTTGCCATTTGTTGAGGCCTCCTCTATAAATTGTTTAATATTTTCTCGTTCTCGTTTTTCCCGACCAACTTCTACCATCAATCGGGCCGCTTCGGTAATAATCTGTCGGCCTCGATTGTTGGCAAACAATGACCGACAGGCTTCAAATTCTTTATCGGCAGAAAGGTAATCTTTTCTCCTCAGCGCCTCAAGCGCCCGACAGTATGCTTTTTCTTCAGCCGACAACATCGCTTTATTTCGCCTAAGACCTTTCTCGATCTTTCTTAATCTTTCTCAGCCGTTCAATATAAGGATCAATCTTGTAACCATCAAGCCGTAAATAATAAATTATTGAGGCGGCCATATGCTGATACATCAAATCTGGCTTGGCTTCAGCCGATTTCAGAAGGTCATCAAGAACCCCCAACAAGTGGTCGGAGCGTTCAAAAAGCATCTCCAGCTCGTCATGCTCCCGTTTCAGCAGGGCACGATAATTGTCAGACAATGACCCTTGATTGACAGACGACTTAACCGTCAATTTGACCGATCCGTTCCCCAAAACTCGCAACCATTGACGAATTTCATCGGAGATTTTGATTCCTTCGAGATCATCTCTCCCGATGTAAAGGGGTAAAAACTCCGACAACAGCGTCGAAACGCGGGCACGTTGCCCATTTTTTAATTTATCAGAATCGAGCCAGGTTTGATATCGGCCCAAAAACATTCCCAACTGTTCCGTTTGATCTCTTCCGGCCTGCTGTTCTAAAAGAATGTCGTCCAGGCGATTCAGACCGATTAAAAAATCGACCTGATCTTTGCGCCGATCAATCAAGCCTACCAGAAGGGCATCAAGCTGATTTTCCAGTCGGCTAATGGTCGATTCCGGATTCACTTGCCGACTCCGGAACGGTCCATTTGGGTGATTTGGTCACCGATTTTGTCGGTTAGATAATCTTCAATTAGTTGACTCAGGCGATCGACCATTTTTTCGAGACGGTCAGTATCTCCACCCCGCTTTTCAGCCGGTCGGATAAGCCCGGCCAATTGTAACGACGCCATCCTCTTTAGGGTGTCAATCGACTCTAATTGGGAGGCATCGACAATTTCGTTTATATTTCTGTGGCCATCCACAAGCGCCAGAATATTCCACTCTTCCGGCTCCATAGCGATATCTCGCTTCTGCATAGGTTCCGACGGTGCCAGGGTATAAACAACGGAAAAATCGGGTAAATAATCTTTGAGGCGAACCATTTCGTCGAGGCGCCGCATCCCTTCAAGAACGATATTTTCAGTCGAACGGTTAACGACGATCTCCTCTTCGGTCGGGAACTGGTTTTCGTAAAACTTAAACGACCCCCGCTCCCAAGCCATCAACGAATAGATCAGCTCCTCAACCTGACGGCGGATGACCTCTTCGAGATCGGCCCGATCAATATACCGTTTGTCGATTAATATCTGCCCCAGCCTTTTTCCGGCTGTCTGCTGATTGGCCTGCTCGGTTATCGCTTCGTCCAGTTGATCGGGGGTAATCCGTCCCTTTTCAACCAGCATTCGACCCAGATGATAAGTCTTCCTGGGGCCGTAACTGTATATAACCGAGCCGTTTTTGAAATAAACCATGACGATATCGTCATCTCGCTGAACCCCCAGCGTACCGGTTTTTCGGCCACTGGAAACCAGCTGGAAAATTTCCGGTAATGTAAAACGCTCGATATTTCCTTGTAGATCCAGATCCATAAAGATTTCACCTATAATTCACAATCGAATAATATACGAAGCGGCGATAAATTGTCAATGATATTAATAAGGAGTAAAAAGAGGGATGCGGCAGGAAACGATACTTTTAAATCAGGCGGAACGGTGTTCTGACATCGTCTTGATTAATCTGACCTGACGGAACTGAATATGATTCAAAATCGACCCTGCCTTTTGAAACATCAAGGTTTGTCCATCGATGACCGGCCAGATATTGTTATTTTCTACAGCACTTTCAATACTGTCGATGAAATCTGAAATCTTTGTATTATAGCCATTTTCAATATGTTGCGAATTCCGGAAGGTTTTGACTTTTGAGATAAGATTTATAAACGGTCCGGTAATTCCCCGCACCAAAGAGTATTTGTCGCCGGCTCCGGAATAATCCTCCAGGATATTTCGGTATATTTTGGCTCGGCAGGATTTCAAAAGGGCGGCACTTTCCCAAAACTCGGCAAATTTCTTATCTGTTACCTTAAGTTGGCCATATAAGGCAGACATTTCCGACTCAAATGTAATTAAATGTTCGAGTCCAATTTCAATTTGCTTTTTAGATGATGGTGACATTATTCTCTTAATCGGCCAAATAAGAATAAAATTAAATTATAAGTTCAATCTCAGCGATTATTGCTCCGCCCGGTTTGTTCAGATATTGGCCAGCGAATTTTCCAGTTCTGTCTGGTTGACCTTTCCATGAGACCGATTCCAGATCGCCAATCCGTTGCGAAAGAGAATTGCCTGTGGTGATTGATGGGTGACCTGGCAATCTCTGGCGATCCACCGTGACAGCGGGCGGCTTTCGATCACCCAAACAAGGTATGCTAAAACTTGATCGTTATTTTCGATAAATTGATCAAACCGTTGTTTGGCATCTGCCGAAATCGGACAGATGGTAGAATGCTTTAGGAGGAAAATCGGTCGATCAAAACTTTCCTTAATCAAATCTCGATATTCTTGTTCGGTCTTAATTTCTCTTATTGACATCATTTCTCACGCTTAACATTTTTCCCTTCGGATCGTATAAATAAAGACAGAATCGGCCCGGAATGCGACCAATTATTGCTGTTTAATTGCATCGTGGAATAAAAAAGTTATATTACAGATGCAAAACAACCTGCCACCCGTAATCCGGATCTGATCCTCAAAGCTGTTTTGCGGTCAGGAGTATGTTATGACTTATAGGACCGGACAAAAAAGAATCAAGTATAATTCGGTTTTTGTTTTCTTGTTTCTCTCTGCATTTCTTCTATCACATTTTTTTCTTGTAGCAGATATCCATGCCTCCGGAGTAGCGCAGGTCAAAATTGATATGGCAATCGGACCGATTGCGGTTAAGATTATTTCTAAATCTATCGACCGAGCCATAACCGAGGAGCGGGAACTACTTATTATCGAACTGAACACACCGGGTGGATTGGCAACCTCGATGCGTCTGATTTGTCAGGACCTGCTTAACGCTGATATCCCGGTTTGCGTTTATGTTGCTCCTTCGGGTGCGCGAGCCGCATCGGCTGGTTTGTTTATCGCTTACTCGGCCCACATTGCCGCTATGGCACCGGGGACAAATATCGGTGCCGCCCATGTTGTCAGTATGGGAGGCGGTGGCGGGGGCGGGGGAGGCGCAGGACAGATGGATTCGGTCATGTCGGAAAAAGTTCAAAATGACGCGGTCGCCTATATAACCTCAATCGCCAAACAGCGTAATCGCAATATTGAATGGGCCAAGCGAGCTGTCCTGGAATCGGTTTCGATAGATGCTCAGGCGGCACTGGATTCCAATATTATTGATATTCTGGCCTCGGATATTAATGATCTACTGGCACAGATAAACGGTCTTGAGATACCTCTGGGTGATGCCTCAGTTGTGCTTGATGTTTCTGACGACGATGTTGAAGAGTATCCGTTGAGATTTAAGGATCGTTTTTTAAAAGTTATCACCGATCCAACCATAGCCTTTATCCTATTTAATCTTGGCTGGCTCGGCTTGATGATTGAGCTATACAACCCCGGCGCGGTACTACCCGGTGTCGTTGGTGTGATCTGCATTATCCTGGCATTTTTTGCCTTCCAGCAACTGCCGATAAACTATGCTGGTTTGGCTCTGATAATTTTCGCTGTAGTTCTGTTTGTATTAGAAATAAAAGTTGTCAGTCATGGAGTTTTAGCGGTGGGAGGAGTGGTCTCGATGTTTTTAGGATCGGTTATGCTGATTGATTCACCCGCACCGTACTTGCAAATTTCGATGACGGTTATTATCACGACCGTTTTATTGATCTCCGCCTTCTTTCTGTTCGTGCTGTATTTTGCTCTCAAAGCGCACAAACGAAAAGTCACAACCGGAGCGGAAGGGCTGATCGGTGCGGTTGGCGAAATCCGTGCGGGCGGAACCGTATTTGTCTCCGGTGAATTGTGGAAAGCGGATAACGCTTCCGACCTGGAGGTTGGAGTACAGGTGACGGTTGTTGCCATTGAAAATATGCGATTAAAAGTTGCACCCCGATAACTGGGGATTGAAAAAGAATTGCACATACAAAACTGTAGAAAAGAAACATCTTAAATTTACCATAGGAGGGTCGTTATGAATCCACTTGGAACCGGAATGATGGTCATTATATTTTTCGTAGTTATCCTTATCAGTTATGCGGTGCGCGTCTTGCGTGAGTATGAACGAGGTGTCGTTTTCCGTTTGGGCCGGTTGGTTGGTGCCAAAGGGCCGGGGTTGATTTTGTTGATTCCGATCATTGACAAAATGGTCAAGGTCTCCCTTCGGGTTGTCACGATGGATGTCCCGGAACAAGATGTTATCACGCGCGACAACGTTACTGTGCGGGTTAATGCCGTCGTCTATTTTCGGGTGATGGACCCGGTCAAGGCGATCGTCGCGGTTGAAAATTATCTCTTTGCCACCTCGATGCTTTCTCAAACGACACTCAGGTCGGTTTTGGGACAGGTTGAGCTTGATTCGCTCTTATCGGAGCGGGACAAACTTAACGCTCAGCTTCAAAAAATAATCGACGAAGATACCGAACCGTGGGGCATCAAAGTTACCAAGGTTGAGGTCAAAAACGTTGATCTGCCACAGGAGATGCAACGGGCGATTGCCAAGCAGGCGGAAGCGGAGCGGGACAGACGGGCCAAAATTATTCATGCCGAGGGTGAGTATCAGGCGGCTGAAAAACTGCGCATGGCGGCTCATGAAATCGCCAAAGAGAAGACCGCCATCCAACTTCGTTATTTGCAGACCTTGACCGAAGTGGCGACGGAGA
>JAUUYJ010000174.1 GCA_030588275.1 Candidatus Zixiibacteriota bacterium
ACCGCATCAAGAATTTCCGGTAACGGAAACAGATCATTTTTCAGGATCGGTGCAAAGGTTACAATCCGTACACCATCACGAGAGACCCCATCATAAATAGCGTTATTCTCCGGGCTATAGGTTGATCCGGCAACCCACAAAACATCATCCTTCTCCGCCACATCCAGCCTAAACCGATCCAGATCCAAAACGTCAACCCCCGCCACCCCTGTCACACTATCTGAGGCTTCCTCAGATCGTTTCAAATTGAGTGCATAAAATTCTTTTTGGGAATAATTCAGAGCATCATCAACGGTCGAAAACTGAACCAAATGGCGCGGATAGCGAGGACTAAAGCGCATCGTTGTCCCCCCCTCAACAACCATCTGCCCCATCCCCAGGGCAACTGAAGCAATTCCATCGGCCGACTCCATTGGAGGTATCGGATAGAAATTATGAGACCGAGCCACCCCGGCAAAATCGGGGTAAAACCGATTGTCATGCTTCTGCCCAACCAGTCGTTGAATGATAACGGCCATTTTTTCTTCTTCAAGGCGATATGGAGTGGCCTTAATATACGCCTTGGAGTGGACCGAATAGGTTGAGGCAAAAACGCGCTTAATCGCCCCCTCCAGTTCGCTCAACCGGGAATCAATATCAGGATGATTATTGGGCAACATGTAAGTGGCATACACTCCGGCAAACGGCTGATACTGAGAATCCTCCAACAGGCTTGAAGATCTGATCGCCAGAGGAAAAGTGGCAATGTTCAAAAATTCCTGGAGCTTTCTGATGACGCTGTGTGGCAGTTGACCCTTTACAAAACGCTCTTCAATGAGAGCATCATCATCACAATTGATGGCAAAATCAACAAGGTCATTCATCTCCATAAACTTATCAAAGATATCGCTCGATAGAATCACCGTCGCCGGAATATACAGATTGACTTTGCCAAAACGACGAGCCAACCCGGAAGTATTAATCAATGATCGGCCAAACGCCAGACCGCGCCCTTTACCCCCTAATGATCCTTTGCCAATACGGGCGAAACCATCAATATCATCAAACGATTCCGGATCAAAATCGACAATCGCTCGCTTTAACTGGGTGGCGCGGTACTCTTTGAGGTATTGTGTCAATGCTTCCCGCAATACCTCAGGTGTTGAATAATCGGAAACCTTGCACGGCCTCAGTTTGTGAGCCAGAAAAAACTCGGTCCGCGCCTTGAGCCAGTTAGAAAAATGATTGCGTTCGGCATGGAACAGAAGGCACTCGCGCGGAATGGTCCGGATATTTCGGCGCAATTCTTTGAGATCCCGCGCCCGGGCAACCTCTTCTCCATCCGGCATACAAAAGACAAAATCGCCGAAGCTAAAATACTTTTTTAGAAATTTGCGCAGATCGTGCAGAAGAACCGGGGAATTTTTCAGAATAAATGATGCCCCCAACCGATGCGCCTCAACTTCCGCTCCCGGTTCGTTGGATTGGAGCAATATCGGTACATCCGGATGCGCCTTTTTAATCGCCTTGGCAAATTTGAATCCAGCCTGCCGATCATGCTTCCCCTTTCGAGGAAAACGGATATCGGAGATTACCCCTAAGACGGTCTCGTGATATTTTTTGAAAAATGACCAGGCCTCTTCATAGTCATGACACAATATTATTTTGGGCCGTGCCCGCATCCGCATCAATCGATGGGCGGTGTTGATCCCCTCGGCGATGACCTGCTGAGAATGACGTATCAGCTCGGTATAAATTATCGGCAGGTATGATGAATAAAATTTGACGCTGTCTTCGACTAAGATAATCGATTGAACCCCGACGATTTTGGTATCCCGCTTGACGTTTAAAATATCCTCGATACATTTGATAATCGCCAGCATGATATTAAAATCACCCTGCCACATAAACAGCTTATCAAAGCAGGCAACCTCTTTACACGATCTCAAATCGTTTAAAGCTCTGGTATCATAAGATAAAAAAACCAACGGAATTTTGTCATTGACCTTCCTCAACCGGGTAGCGAAATCCATAACGTGCATATCTTCGAGATGATGGGTAGTAATAATCAGATCAAACCGGCCCGGTTCAGAGGCGAGCTTGAGCGCCTCTTTGCCGGAAGAAACTCGGGTAATTTCAGGCGTGTGCGACAGGTTCAGATCTATATATTCGCTTAAAAGCAGTTCGTAAAGTTGCCCATCTTCCCCAAGGATAAACGAATCGTACAGGCTGGACACCAGCAGGACTTCGTTTATCCGAAATTTCATCAAATCATGAAAACGGACAAAACGATTTGCCGGTTCATCCTCTAAATTTAGTGGTTCAATATTTGACATTAATTCCGGCCATTCTTATCAGGTAGCATCAGTTGAAAACATGCCTTATTATAATCGGCCTGTCAATTGAAAACCATACCTCTCAAGACAATTGTCTGCCCGGAACATGATTGATAAATAAATACCGACAACCCGCTCCAACCATTCTTTTCCCGGTTGTTCTCACAAAAAGTAGTGATCCAATTATTTGATATGATATACGACTCAACCGCCCTAAATTTACTGCAATGTGGTCAAATAGTATTAGAGTGAAAACAAAAGGATGACAAAATATCATGCGGCGTAAAGAGCATAATGTCGATGATCCGGCCGTTTTTGATTTTATTGCGAGTCGGGCAGAAGTAGGGTATCTTGGGATTTTGACCACCGATGGTTACCCTCGTGTCATACCGGTCAACTTTGCCATGTATGAAAATAATATATATTTTCATGGAGCCATAGCGGGAGAAAAATTTGACCTCCTTCAACAATCACCCAAGGTAACTTTTTCAATCGATCTCCCCTATTCCTACATCCCCTCCTACTGGCTGACCGAAGAGAATGCCTGCGATGCCACGATGTTCTATAAATCAGCTTTGGTCAAAGGGATTGGCTCGGTCGTCTCCAACCCGGATGAAAAAATAAATGGCCTTAATTTATTAATGGAAAAGCATCAGCCAGAGGGACGGTACCAAACGATGACCGCAACCTCAGAGCTGTACAAAAAAATTATTAAGGCAACGGTGATGTTCAAAGTCGAACCGAATGATATCAGCATCAAAGTCAACTTCCGGCGCAAGCAGAGGATAGAGGTTGATCTCAAACTGATTGATAAATTAAGGGAACGAGGAACCAAAGTTGACTTAGAGACGGCGGCTGAAATTCAGAAAATTGTCGATGCCAAATAAAACAACGCTCCTCAATCGGATTGATGAGGAGCATTGCGTAAATATTGGCTAAATCAAGCTGTCATAAAAATCAAGCATTGACAACCTTGGTGCTGGCTATCATGTCATGAAGACAGCGGCGCTCCTGACCGAAGATAAACAGAATATCGACAAAGGCATAGATTGACCCGACTAAAGGGATGGCCGATATCAAGCCATTGACAAATCCGCGCATCAGAACATTCTTTAAGAAGCCGCTTGCTTCACCATCCGGATAACTGACGATTCTTATCCCAACAACTTTTTTGCCAATCGTTTGACCACAGGTCGTCAAAAGATAGATTTGGATAATACACAAAACTATAATTGCCGCGACGAGGAAAAACAGGCTGGCCCCCATGGCCGATTCATCAATTCCCGACAAGCCGGATGAGCCGGCCATCAAGAAAAACATCAAATATATTCCAGCAACACAGGCACCATCGACCAGAGAAGCTCCAAGGCGCGATCCCAAACTGGCCAGCGAATCGGTCTCGGGTAAAATATCCAGAGTCTGCCCACCACCAAAGCCGCCGCTCTGCTGTTGTGGAATAGGAGTGGCGGAACCGCCAAAGCTAGGGTCGCCTCCGATAACTTCTCCCGCCTGAACCACAGCATGAGAATCGGTACCTACGCCCGCACCGACCGGGCTGGCCGACAGACCACCATCATTGGTCGAGGCATCGGGTGCTTTGCTGGGTTGACTGCATCCAGGACAAAAGCATTGTGTTCCAGCCTGAAAAAGTTGAAAAGGAATCTGCATCCCACAATTGGGACAGGGATAATTACTCGCCATTTTCTCCACCTCTCTTTGGGCCGCTTCCATTAGCTCCGTTAAATCCGGAAGATCGCCAAACGATACGGCTCGATCAATTCTCCACAGCCAGGCATAAACTAAAAAACGAACAGAAAATACTGTCCTGATATGAAGGTTATATCGGCAGATTGGGTGGGTGAGAATTGTAGATTTATATTTTTCGGACAATTATAGCCACAATTAAGCAGTTGATCGGCAAAAAATGGTCAGTTATTAAACAGCAACGGTTAGCTCTTTTCACCTCTTGGTGAGGAGAAGCGATAATATCAAGTGGCCACTCCCCGGAAATAACAGTAATTTATTCCCCCTCTTTTTTTCCCTCTTTTTTCATAACCTCCTGAAATTTCTTCCAGGTCATTTTATATCCATAGCTACTGCTTCGTGGTACCCAAACGACAGCTCCCTTGCTAACCTTGAAAGTCCCAAGAGCAGAATCTCCTTCAGATACCTTAAAAACGATATCGGCTTTACCCAATTCTCTAAACGGAATATCAAATTTTACCTTATAAGCCATATTTTCTCCAATTGAATTAACAATACGACAAGTTCAATTTTCTCTTTTCAACGGCACCAGACACAAGCCAGCTAATTCCCCGTTCTAATTTCCCTTCTTTTTCGGTTTGAGAACTTGATCAAGATCGTGATCTTCATCGTCAGTACTAATCGAAACCCATAAAGGAAGATGATCCGATATCTGATGCGTATATTTACTCAGAGTCATCCTTCGACCGGGAAACAGATTTTTACTGCTTTTGTTATAAAAGTCAATTACCCCACCATCACTCTTTTTAAAAAGTGACTTTAGACGAGGGACGCAAAGGATCTGGTCATAATGACTATCCTGCTTTAAATTACTTCCTTTTAGCTTGAGTAACGCAGGAGGCATCGACAATCCCTTTCGGGTAATCGCCCTGTACAACTTGTCACCGTTGGTGGGAATATTGAAGTCTCCCATCAGAATGATATCCCGATCTACGACATACTTTTCCTTGCGCCGTTTGTCCACCCATTTGGCCAACAGTTCAAGAGGGGCAACCCGATTATCCTCATCCCCGGCCCATCGGATATGGACCGTTAGGAGCATAAAATCAAACGTACCGGCTCGGAACGAGGCCATATACGGCTTACGCCACCAACTCGCCTCCGGAAGATACTCTCCAGCATTATTTTTTACTCGGAACCCATCCGCCTCAGCCGCCAATCCGGTAAATGATACCATGCGCTTATCGTATAGATAAGCAATCCGTTCGCTCAAACCGCCCCGGTCTTTGATATAATCGGAGAAGACCACTTTCCAGTAGGGGCCAAGAATGTCCATTACTTTCTTTAGCTCCCCGAGGTTATCACGCAGTTCGGTCAGGGCGATCAGGTCAAACTGATGCAAAATTTCAGCGATGTAATGTAGTGATGCCGCCGAGCGTCCCCCGGAGCCAAACTTTCTAATATTCCAGGTAGCAATATTCAGCGACTCATCCAAAGATGACGAGGGAATGTCTGCCCGTTTGATCCGGCCCCGCAAAAATTTCAGTCCAAGGGCAAATTTCTTATCTTTTAATATTTTCCCATGTTTCATAATAAGCCTCCATCTAAAGGATTATTTTATCGTCATGGGTATTCGAGAGGTAAGTTAATATCGGGCCAACCCGTTTATTATATATAAATAATATTTATTGTTATTGCAACTATTATTAATAATAAAAAAACGGAGCGGC
>JAUUYJ010000299.1 GCA_030588275.1 Candidatus Zixiibacteriota bacterium
AGTTAGTTTTGTTACAAGCGGAAATGATGGAACTCAAGGCCGACCCGGATGTCAGAGCCTCCGGTTCGGTTATTGAATCACGCCTTGAAAAAGGTCGTGGGACAGTTTCAACATTGCTGATACGTCGGGGAACCATCAAAGTTGGTTTGCCACTCGTTGTCGGAAATTTCCATGGACGAGTTCGGGCTATGCTTGACGATCATGGAAAAAAGATTACCGAAGCTGGCCCTTCGACGCCGGTTCAGGTTACCGGTATTTCGGGTGTTCCTCTGGCCGGGGATTCATTTATCGTAACCGTCGATGAATCATCGGCACGCGATATTGCCATGAAAAGACAGCAGATCAAACGAGAGTACGATATGCGTCGAGTCGGGACACCAACCACCCTGGAATCGATTTACGAGAAGATCAAAGATGGCCAGGTAACCGATTTGAAAATCGTTGTTAAAGGTGATGTTGCCGGTTCGGTAGAAGCTTTAACTGATACCCTCAACAAAATCGGTAATGAAGAGGTTCGAGTTAATATTATTCATTCTGGCGTGGGCGGTGTAACTGAGTCGGATGTCCTTTTGGCTTCTGCGTCCGATGCTATTATTGTCGGATTCCACGTTACCGCCGACCCGAGGGCGCGGATGACAGCGGCTAAAGAAAAAATAGATATCCGGACATATTCGGTTATTTATGAAATCAAAGAAGATATCACCAAGGCGATTGAAGGATTGCTGAAGCCTGCCGTGATCGAAAAATGGGTTGGTTCGGCTGAGGTCAGAGAGCCGTTCAAGGTTCCCAAAGTCGGGGTTATCTGTGGCTCTTATGTGCAACAGGGAAAAATCAGGCGGGGTGATCCGATTCGTCTAAGCCGGGATGGAATTGTCATCCACGAAGGAGTAATTTCTTCTCTGAGGCGTTTTAAAGATGACATTAAGGAAGTTTCTTCGGGAATGGAATGCGGTATTGGAATCGAGCGTTACGATGACATTAAAGCGGGCGATATGATTGAATCTTATGAGTTGGTCGAAACATTGCGGACGCTGTAAGCGTGGTTATTGGTAGAATGGAAGTCAGGTTGAGTATTCCCGCGGCGCGGTCGTTAAAAGATAAAAGGCGGCAGATCAAATCGCTTGTTGATCGCATTCATAACAAGCATAATGCTTCAGTTGCTGAGGTCGGGGAGAACGATGATCATCGGATGGCCCTGTTGGGGGTGGCTGTCGTTTCCAATCAGAGAGAACATGCCGATCGCCGCATGGCCTCTATTATAGAAATGATCAACTGTGAACGCGAGTTAATCCTTATTGATTATGAAACCGAGGTGATCTGATGCGAGGTTTTAAAAGATCACGACGGGTGGCCGATCAGCTTAAGCGTGATGCATCCGAAGTCGTAGCAGAGATGTTGCGAGATAAACCAAGCATGATGGTCACCGTTAGTGATGTTGTTGTGACCGATGATTTGCGCTATGCCAAAATATTTTACACCGTCCTGGGTGACGAAGAATTGATCCTAAAAGCGCAGGAATATATGACGAAGGCGACCGGTCGTATTCAATCTGAACTTGCTCGACGCTTACGCATCAGACGACTGCCGGAGATGTCTATGCATTACGATACCTCGCTGGTCGAAGGAATGCGTATGACACAATTAATTGACGATGTTATGTCAGAAGATGAGAAAAATGAGCCAGAACAAGATTAGGCAGGAAATTCTCAGTCTGTTTGGCTCCATCGCCAAATCTTCAGGTGCCGGTCCGGTATTGATTTCCGGGCATATCGGTCCGGATGGTGATTCTCTCGGCTCACAGTTGGGGTTATACCGGTTTCTGCATAAACAAGGGATTGATTGTCGGGTCATAAATCAGGGAATGATTCCTGAAAAATATCTGTTTATGCCGGATATTGAGGTTGTGATTGATATTGATGACTTTAAAGAACATCAATTATCGTTTTCCTGTGCGGTGACAATGGAGTGCTCTAATTTGGATAGGATTGGCAAGGTCGCCGATTTGGTCAAGGCCAATTGTAAAGTAGTAAATATTGATCACCATAAAGATAACAGCTCTTTTGGTGATATCAATTTATTGGATTTTGAGGCTTCAGCCGCTGGAGAAATGGTTTACGATTTGATAGTATCATCCGGTGATGCCATCTCTGCCGAAATAGCAACCAACCTGTATGTGGCTATTTTAACCGATACGGGACGCTTTCATTATAGTAGTACAACCGCCAAATGTCTCCGAATTGCGTCGGAGTTGGTTGAGGCTGGAGCGAACCCGGAACTGATTACCGAGAATATTTATTATACAAAAAAACCGGAACAGTTGCGTCTGGCCGGTTTGCTTTTGTCCGGCATGGAGTACATGCTTGACAACCGGCTGTGTTTGATGACCCTGACTCCTGAAATCTTTTCAGCGACCGGAACCAACAGTAGCGATACTGAGGGGATGATAAATTATACGATGCAGGCCGGTGTGGTTGAAGTAGGAGTCCTTTTCAGTGAAATATCTGATAAGATGACCAAGGTCTCCTTCAGGTCGCGCCAAAAGATCGATGTCGGTGCGTTGGCAAATAGGTTTGGCGGGGGAGGGCATCATAGCGCCTCCGGTTGTGTGATTGAAAGCGGTTTGGAAGAGGCGCGTAAACTGATCCTCGATCAGGTCAGGCAGAGGTTAAATGGATCGGTATAACGGATTACTACCGGTCGCCAAAGAGATCGGCCTGACCAGCCACGATTTGATCGAGAGGTTGCGACGTGCCATTGATCAGAAAAAAGTTGGCCATACCGGAACGCTTGATCCAGCCGCTTCCGGGCTACTCTTGATCTGTCTGGGCCGAGCGACAAAACTGACTCAGTTTCTGACCGATTGGGATAAATCGTATCGTGCCGAAATAACGCTGGGGAAAACTTCTGATACCCTTGATGGGGAAGGGGAGATTGTCGATTCCGGTGCGGTTCCTGATTTGGATAACGATGCGATTGAGAAGTTATTGGATAAATTTCGAGGTAATATTGAGCAAAAAGTTCCGGCCTATTCCGCTATCAAGGTCAACGGCAAAGAACTTTACAAGTATGCTCGCAATGGTAAAGAGGTTGAAACTCCGACCCGGACGATTTGCATTAATTCTTTGAGGCAGAATAGTTTTTCCGCCCCACGATTGAGTATCGATGTAAGTTGTAGTAAGGGAACTTATATTCGAACGCTGGCTGATGATATCGGACGGGAAATAG
>JAUUYJ010000351.1 GCA_030588275.1 Candidatus Zixiibacteriota bacterium
GCTTTTTCCAGACGTTCAGCCATATCGGTTTCACCCAACCATTCAAGCATCATCCTGGTTGACAACAGCATCGCCATCGGATTAACCTTGTTCTGCCCGGCATACTTGGGAGCGGAACCATGCGTTGGCTCAAAAACTGCATAGTTATCCCCGATATTGCCAGATGCGGCAAAGCCGAGTCCGCCTACCAATTGGGCGCACAGGTCGGAAACGATATCACCAAACATATTGCTGGTTGCCAAAACCGAATAATCAAGCGGGTTTTTGACCAACCACATGCACATGGCATCAATGTTCGTTTCCCACAGTTCTATATCGGGATAATTCTTTGCTATCTCACGAGCCGTACGAACCATCAAACCGGAGGTTTCACGCATCACGTTTGGCTTTTCGACAATTGCCACCGATTTGCGCCCGGTTTTTTTGGCAAATTCAAAGGCATCGGTTATGATATTGGTACAACCGGTTTTGGTGTTGATCCGCAGGGTCACGGCAATTTCATCACCGGGATGTTTATCAAAACGGGCCATTTTCGGGTTGTGAGCTTTAACCGCGGCCCGCACCTCATCCGGTAACGGATGAAATTCAACTCCGGCATACATATCTTCGGTATTCTCCCGAAAAACGACCAGGTCAATCCCTTCTTTATAATTCAGCGGATTACCAGGATACGCTTTACACGGGCGCAGGTTGGTTCGCAGATTGAACTCCTGACGCATCCGCACAATCGGAGAAGCATAAATATGCCCCTTCCCTTGAAGTTCAGAAGCCAGAGCCGCCTCCGACTCCTCTTTGGGAAGAGAAGTGATGGCACCAAACAGAGCACAATCGGTGTTTTTTAAAAGGTCAATGGTACGATCCGGCAGAGGATTGGCTTCAGATTTCCAAAACTCCCAACCGATATCGCCATGGATATATTCAGCGTCCAGTTGCAATTTATCGAGAACAACTTTTGCGGCATCCATAACATCGACGCCAACGCCGTCGCCCGGAAGCCAGGCGATTTTATACTTGGCCATTGAAAATACTCCTTACTTAATAGAATAGATTAAGGTGAAACGATGGGAATCCCCCAAGTCAGATTGATACGGTACAAAAGCATAGTCGATTCGAATGTAGCGGTACAAAAAGCCGACTCCGGCAGTAAAATCACGGCTGTCATACCCAGTCATATATCCTGCCCGGAGAAAAAGTGCTTGCTCAAGCAGATACTCACCTCCAAAATGGAGGTGACTGTCGCCATCTTTGGAGTTAACATAATCGACGGCGACTGAAAGTAAATCTTTGTTGTACTCCATCCCGGTCCGATAGATCGTTGGTGCTTTTTGGTCTTCGGATATAAACTTAAAATCGGGACCGAAGTTTGAAACGGAGCCATGAAAAGTAAGTCCGTAGTCATAATTATAGATCAATCCGAGGCCGATTCCGGCAGTATTGGCGCGGTGAACATCAATTTTTTCCATCATCCAACCGAGCGTTAAACCTGCTTTTAGACGCTCGGAAAGAGACATCGCCGCCGAAAATTTGAGGGCAAAATCGTAGGTGGAAAAAAGGTAGTCAGGATCGGTGGTTGGGGTTTCACCACGCGCCTCAATATCATCAATCGACGACAATCGCATAAATGCGCCGCAGGCCAGATTTTTGATCGGAAAGATAGCCGCAAAGGAATTGCCGTTTCGTCCCTGTATGTAACTGTTGTGCGACAGCCCGATCTGCCCTTGCGTTATGCCGACAATTGAGGCTGGGTTATATTCCAGATTGTATGGGGCCATGTCGTTCAAGGAGGCAGTCTCCCCACGGCCCGCCTGACGGGCTCCTGTAGGATTTAACAGTTCGACCATCCCTGTCTTGGTTCCGGATACCGCAATCGTGGCACAGAGGAGGACGAGAACGATTAAGGCAATCTGTTTAGAACTAATTCTATGTTTCATAGGTCACCAGATTAAAACATCAATTCAAATGACACCAAAAGATCATCCCCTTCGCCAACCCGGTCACTAAGGTAGGCAAGGTCGATCCACATGGCAAACGTATCAAATTTCTTAAACAAACCGATCCCGGCGGTAGGAGAGGAGTCATCAAGTCCGGCTCGCAAAGCCAGAGTTCGGCCATACTTGTATTCCCCGCCCAGATGCAACCTGGTCATCGAAACGGAGTTGATTTCCAGGTCGGCTGTCAAAAGATAATGATTGGGGCTACTGAGGGCCAGACCAGCTCGGTAGTTGGTCGGGAACTTTTCGTCAAAGCTTGCGCCTCTTTCTCGTCCCCGCCCAACCCAATAGTCGGTCGTGATCC
>JAUUYJ010000375.1 GCA_030588275.1 Candidatus Zixiibacteriota bacterium
GACATCTTTGCGCCTGTTGGGAACGGTCGGCGAACCGATCAACCCGGAGGCATGGATCTGGTATCACAAAGTTATCGGCGGCAAGAACTGTCCAATCGTCGATACCTGGTGGCAGACCGAGACTGGCAATATTTTGATAACTCCACTTCCGGGCGTCACAGCCACCAAACCGGGATCAGCGACGCATACATTCCCCGGTGTCGAAGCAAAAATCCTCGACGATGATGGAAACGAAGTCAAGGAGGGAGGTGGCTATCTCGCTTTGACCAAACCGTGGCCAGCTATGCTCAAGGGGATTTGGGGGGACAGGAAACGGTTTATTGAGGCGTACTGGTCCAAATGGCCGGGAATATATTTTCCCGGTGATGGTGCCAAAATCGACAAGGGGAAATATTTCTGGATATTAGGTCGTGTCGATGATGTGATAAATACTGCCGGGCATAGGCTTTCGACGATGGAGGTGGAGTCGGCTTTGGTGGAGCATCCATCGGTTGTCGAGGCGGCGGTGGTTGGCATTCCGCACGATCTCAAGGGTGAGGCTTTGGCCGCTTTTGTTACGCTTGGTGGTGGAAAAAGTTTTGACGATAAAACGATCTCCATTCTCAAAGATTTTGTCGCTCGCAAGATTGGAGCTATCGCCAAACCGGATCGAATTATTAATGCGCCGGAGTTGCCTAAGACGAGATCGGGAAAGATTATGCGCCGGTTGTTGAGAGATATTGCAATTGGCAAACTTTTGGGAGACACGACGACTTTAGCCGACCCGGACGTCCTGAGCAAAATCAAGAAGGAGTATGAAGAGGATTAGTGGCTGTTCGAGCTCCGCGAGTTACAGCCACTTATGCCACACCGTAGGTGTGGTGTTAGACTTCCTGTCGGAGTGAAACGACGTACAGCCATCGCATCCGACACCGCAGGTGTAGTGCTAATCTTCCCTATAATGCAGACACCTGACGCTTAAAATCGTCTTGACTAATCGGGTGCGGTACGATAATATGAGATGGGACCTATCACGAAATTATTAATATTTTAAGGAGGGATTTTCATGGATGTGAAGAAAACAGAAAAGGATGGCGTCTGGGTAGTCCAATTATCGGGAAAAATCATGGGCGGACCGGATGAGCGGAGTATACAGGATTGCCTAAGTGGGATAATTGAGGATGGCAATTTGAAAGTAGTCTTAGATCTCGGAAAGGTCGAATGGATGAACTCAGTTGGAATCGGCATCTGTATATCGAATCTGATTAAATTGCGCAACAGAGGCGGTGACCTGAAACTTGCAGAACTCACCGGTCAGGTTGCCAAGCTTATGGATCAATGTCGCGTTATAACGATATTTCAAACCTACGATTCGCTTGATGAAGCCGTGTCCAGTTTTTAGTTCGAAAAGATGTACCGGGCAATCAATCGCTAAAAATTTACTACAACCAACCTTTTTTAGACTTTTCATTTTCTACCATGATTTGAATTATATCATCCCATTGAAAGAAAATGCTCCCCTGAGGATGTTCAGCGCAGAGGATACCGGAATCGCCCAAAACCATAACAGTATCGAAAACCAGCATTTTACCCTTATCCAAATCAAAGCCTTTTCGAATCGATATTCGTATTACTTCATTTTCCGACCCGGAAATAATGTCATTGGCAAGCCAACCCTTTTCCTTCAAGAATTTTTCCCATTTTTCTTCACGATTCATAAAACCTCCATCCCAGACAAATTGAACCTCTTCAGACATCTTAAACTGTGTGTGATAAATCTAAGACAAAGTTTATCCGATGGCAATGGCTTTTCCTCAAAGGCCGGGTGGCCCACC
>JAUUYJ010000008.1 GCA_030588275.1 Candidatus Zixiibacteriota bacterium
ATGTAAAAACCGGCTCAATCTGGCCGGGGATTGTGGCCCATTTTATTCAGGATTTCTCGGCAATATTTATTTATAAGTATATCGATTTTTAAGCCACATCGGATGGCACTAAACTGAAACAGGCGTTCTGCCAGATGCTCTAAATTTAATGAATAATTGTGGAAGACGGTGCGGAGCGAATCTGTTTAGTTCGGGCGTAATGCCCGTTAGTCGGCGGTTATTGTTGTTGTGGTACCGACAGATTGTTCGGAGGTCGGAATTGGATGAGAATTATCGCTGACAGGATCGTTTATCTGAGTCAGTTTGTCGTTCGGTTTTGAGTCTGATTGCTTTGAGATTTCAGAAGTTGATATGTCAGCCATCAGGTTCGGTACCAGCCCGATATTCAATTTATGATGCTTGTTCATGACGACGACGGTTTTTGAATTAGCAAAACCGGGATGAACGATTTCGATCTCGTGAGCCCCACCACCAACCATTGCAATCGAGAACTGACCAGAGCTGTTGACCGTATCGGTCAGGCCGCTCGGTAAGACTGTTACGATGGTTCCAGCGAGCTTTGAATTATCGAGTGAGTTGACCACTGTACCGGCCAGCGTGTAATAATTAAGGACAGCCACTTCCATCGTTTCTTCGGTGACGTTTCCGGCCCGGTCGGTGGCCCGAACATGTATAGTATAGCTTCCGTTGGGGTAATCGGCGGTGTTCCAAGCATAAGCCAGATCGGTCGCTTCGATAACATCGTTGCCATTTCCGTTGGTCAGGCTGAAGTAGAAATCGCGGTGGTCGTAATTTCCCCGGCTGTTTACTACGTTATCATCCTGATAGATGACGTCGATATTGTTGTCGAAATCAAGCTCACCGGTAAAGGTGAAGACGTTGGTCCAACCGGTTGAGACCGCACCTTCGATGCGATAATCCAAACGATGCGGAGCAACCTGCCAACGATCGCTGTTAACGTAGTCATAAGCTTTGCAGATGATATCAACATCACCAGAGAGGGGGGCCCGTTCCGGGAAGTACGAACCGGATTCGTTCTGGTTAAATCCAAGCAGTTGGTGCCCATAAGCCATTTCAAATTTCGGGGCGACGGTATCCCCAATCTGTTCCATCTCGTCGAGCGGATTGCCAACGAAGTCCCAATCGGAATTCCAGACGACTCCGGAGTTTCTAACTTTCACAAAATGGAGATGATGAAAACCGGCAACCGGCCAAAAAACCAGATCCCCTAAATACTGTCCTTCATCGACCCAGTCCCCTTCGCTTACCGCTATTGTGGCCTGATCAAGATGCGCGTACAACCAGCCTTCGGTCTCTTCCGGTCCGGCGGAATTACCAATTGCAACCCGCCAATGGAGATCGGCAGAGATGGTCAGAACCGCTTTGACGTAGCCGGAACTGACTGAATATATGGGGGTCCCAGCCGGAGCCAGAATATCAATACCGGGATGAAAATAAGGAGAACCGCCATAATACTGAAACTCACCGTAGCTGTTTCCGATCGGACGAGGCTGATCGAAAGGCTTGGTCGGCCATTTGATCGCGACGGCATTGGCAGAGATGATGGCTGACAGGCAGACGAGTATTAATATGCGGACGAATTTCGACATCGTTTCCCCTCTGAAATTATTTCATCAGAACCATGCTTTTGGCATGGCTAAACTGGTCGGTCTTGAGACGATAGAGATAGATTCCTGAGGCAACTTTGGACCCGGTTTCGTCGGTTCCATCCCAGACTGTTTCATGCTGGCCAGCCGGGTAATCGGAGTTGATTAAGGTTTTGATCTTCTGTCCAAGAACATTGAAGATCTCCAGGCTAACCGTCGTCGCTTCCGGCAGGGAGAAGCTGATTGTCGTTGCCGGGTTGAACGGATTCGGGAAATTCTGCTTTAAGCTGTAGCTGTTTGGCAGGCTGAATCCATTGTCATCAGTAGCAGTAGGAGAATAAAGTTCTTGAGAAGCATAGATATTGAGACCGTTGGCCCGAGCGTCGGCCCAGACAAAGATACCCCGGCCACGAGAGGCGCCAGCCACCGGGTTCTGCATATAAGGAGCTTCGACGTTGTAAGTCGGGACGTTTCCTTGAAGCGGAGTCATTGAAGGCTCGAAAATTTGGCGAAACGGAGTCGGGCGGGTCGTCCGGTGGTCGATCCAGGTCGCTACGATAAAGCCGGAGGGATCAATTGCCAATGAAGCCCGGTCAGGATTGGCCAAAACATCATCACTAATCCCAAAGCTCTGGGTCAGAATCGAACCGGCTGAATTGAAGATGGTAAGAAAATTTTCAGAGTTTCCCTGCGCAATGGCATGCCAGAGCAGGATAATATTGCCATCATTATTTACGCCAGCATCATAATTATCAATTTTGAACCCGGACAGATCGGAGGAAAAATCAAACAGATCGATGACCACTCCGGAGACCGAAACCGCTTTGACCTCAACCGCCGGTGAGCCTACTGCCAACCGATTCAGATAGGAGACGATAAAACGTCCGACCGAATCGACCGAAACCTCAGACATCTCCCCAATCTGTCCAACCGCAGAGGGACCGATCAAAAAGTTGCCGTTGATTAATTCATTTTGTGCATCAATCAATTGGCCGAATATACGTGGACTGCTTTGACGCGTATCGGTCCAAATAACTAAGGAGATGCCATTATTGGTGACCGCACTACGAGATTCGTAATGAGCCGCCGAACTACCAAAATCATCATTGATTATTATTTCGGTCGTCAGGTCATAATTAAATTTTGAAAAGCGAGCCACAATATTTTGACCGGTTGATCCATCATCTCTTACGTCGGTCCAACTGATGCACATTTTTTGCGCGCCGGATGAAATGGCCGGCTGGGACTGTATGCCACCGGCGAGGTCGGCATTTATCCGTCGATTGCCACCGGTTAGCAATCCACCAATATAAATTTGCTGAAGCATGATATCCCCGTCATCGCGACGACGATCGGTAAAGACTACACCCCAGTCATAATTGTTATGGCGAACCACGTCAGGGTCAAATGAGGGGGAACCGGCAGTATCATCGTTGACGGTAAATTCGGCACGGATCGTCGATCCATCTTCGGCCAAAATAACAGCCTGAATGTCTGTCGAGTTGTTTGACTTATCGGTCCAGAAGAGTCCCATCGTTCCGGCCAGGTTAGCGATGATGCTAGGGGCAAACCGTTGATTTCCTGTTCCGGCTGAAACCGTTGTGGTCGATCCATCCATTTGTAATACGGAATTGAACCGTTGCAACCGGATATGGTTGTCGATTCCATAAAGGGTCCAGCTGGCCAAGAGATTGTTGCTGGAATTAATTGCCAGATCGATACCCCAGTTCAAAAACTCGGAAGATTCGGCGGAAATCAGAAGGTTACTACCAACCAATGAGCCGGTACTGCTGATTTTTTGCAGATAGATATTTTGACCGTTGCGCATATCAGCCCAACCAGCCAGATAACCATGAACGCTAGAATAAACCAGAGATGGGATGTAGCGGGCGGCACTCCGGGCACCAAGATCAGAAATCGGAATCTCGGCCCCTTGTGAGACACCGGCTGAATTGAAACGCCTGAAGTAAATATCGGCGGTACCAGATCGGTAATCTTCCCATACGACGGCAATGTCACTATTCGGTCCAACCGCCAGAGCGGGAGATAAGTGGTCGGTGAAGAAACCATCACTATTGACTGTAATGGCAGAACCGGAAACCGTTCCGGTTGTCTCAAAGATGCGTAGAATGATTTCGCTACCGATCGTATAGTTTTCCCAGGCGACGACCAAGCGGCCATCGGTCAGGCAGGCAACGTCAAACTCACCGGAGTAGCTGACGAGGACCGTATCAGAGACGAAAAAGACCGGTCCCTGAGAATTTCCAGTCGAATCGAAGCGGGCCGCCTGCAAAAAGCCGTTGACATCTTCCCGCCAAACGACATAAAAGAAGCCGTTATTATCGGAACATATTTTGGGCTCGGACAGACTGAAATCCTGGCCAGCAATTAGGGGGCGATTGGCCCCGATCGGTCCACCAGCATTATCGAACAATTGTAAATAGATAGCTTCGGCTCCATCTCGATCATCGGACCAAACAGCCGCCAAACCCCGTCCTATAATTCCGGTAAGATCTACATCTTTTTGGGTAAAATTGGCCGGGCCGACCGTTTCTGAAACCAGCAGGTCGTTGAAATTTGCTGTCGCTTTGGCCGAACTGCTGAACAAGGCTGAACCGTTCGGTAAGATTTCCGGGACAACCGGCGAAACTGAGAAATTTCTATCCTGCCCGGCAATCGAATAATCCCGATGCATCTGGTCGCGGAACTTCTGCATATCTTCGGAATTAGAGCTGGCAATAGAAAGAGTACAACTGACCAAAGTCGCCAGCGTAATCAGTGTATATGTTATAATTTGCTTTCTCATAAGAAAAGTCCCGGCTTAATATCTATGTTCAGTTTGCGCAATTGATATGCCGGTTATTGCCGGCCATCAAAACGATATCGATTAAGCTCTCAGGGCTTCTCCTTATATTATGTTATTCAACAGGTTACCAACAATAAAATAGCCCCGAAACGGCTTTATATCCAGCCCAATTTGATTCGCAATCAGATGCAGACAGTACTTCAATTGCATACTTTTAGAAAATGCCTTCCGTGAGGTAAATCCATCTTTCCAAACTGCGGCGGCAGGTAGTCAGACGACAATAAGTTCGCCCGATGTAGGGAATATATATAAAATACCATTATTGTCAAGAGAACTGATGCAACCTAAACCGGCCGTTTCTCGTAAAATTACTAATAGAGGACAACCAAAGTTGCCCGAAAGTCATCAAATAATTGTGATGGGATATTATATGGACAACCGGAATAGCAACAGTATAGCCGTTAGTGTTGAGGCCCCAAGTCAATCTGCCTATGCAGAAGATCTTCAATTGGCCCAATCTATCGCGGCTGGTAACAGAGCCCTGTTTCGACAGATCTATTCCAAAAATGTGAACACCCTTTATAATCTGGCCAAGCGGATGGTTGGATCGGCTACCGAAGCGGATGACGTTGTTCAGGATGCCTTTGTCCGAGCCTATCAAAAAATTAATCTGTATGCCGGTCGATCATCATTATCAAGCTGGCTATACCGTATTTGCATCAATAGTGGTTTGGAGCATCTGAGGAAGAAAAAGGGGACTTTTGAGGAGATAACCGACAGCAATTGCCACTCGGTCGAACCGAATCAGACCAAGGTTATCCTCAGACGCCGGTTGGAAACGGCGATAAGCAAACTTCCGAAAGGTTGTCGAACGGTCTTTATCCTGCATGATGTCGAAGGATTTAATCACCGCGAAATAGCCGAACGGCTATGTCTGGCTGAAGGGACCTCCAAGTCTCAACTGTTTAAGGCGCGAGAAATGCTCAGAAAAATTCTGTCTGGAAAGCAGGAAGCATAAGATGTTTGGCGGGAAAAGAAAATGTCGTCGCATTAAACGGCTGGCCTCCGATAGCCTGGATTCCCCCCGATCCGCTTTGTCCGCCAGAATCGACAAAATGGTAACGGCTCATCTCGACCAATGTGAAGACTGTCGGGCTGAAATCGACTTTTACCGTGAGATAAAATCATTAGCCGGTAATATGGAACAGGAGCAGGCCCCCAGCTATTTGTGGGATCGGATCAATATTCAGTTAGACGAACATCCCTGGGGGGACCCGGAAGAGACAAGAAAAACTGGCTTCGGTTCGCTTAACTGGCCCGGTTATGCCTTTTCGCTGGCGGTTGTCCTGATTTTATCCCTTGTGCCAGCCTCGGCAATTGACGATAATTCCGATTCAATCGGATCGACCGCGTTCGCTCGGGAGTACGATCCGGGGTTGGAGGATGTCTCGCTTTATATGGTCAGTCAAAGCGATCATTTTCCGATCGAGGTTCGCGATTATTATGTGACGCAGTTGCAGGCGTTGGATAGCAAAATAAGAAAGGTCAGGAACACGCTTGAAAAATTTCCCAATAATCGTGTTGTTCGTGAACAATTGACAATCGTGTATGGTCAGAAAATAAAGCTTTATCGGGAATTAAGTCGTTCGATAATTGATCTTAAGCCAGAACAAAACGGACGATGGACAGAATTTGATTTCGACCGGGGCTCGTACTATGAATAGATCAGATCTCTTTCAAAAAATGGTCACTTATTTGAGCCTGCTAACAGCTCTTGTCCTGTTATCAACCATCAGTTTTGGTCAGGCCCTTCCCCCGCTTTCCCCACTTCCGGATGATCGTGACCTTGAGGATCAGGCTGAAGTTGATTCCCTTGAAGATTTGCTGAGTGGGTTTACCGATGATTATGTTGACCTCATAAGCGAATTGGAAGTGGTCATGGAAGAGTTTGAATCGCTCTTTAAGGATTATGGCCGGATATCTCTCAAGGAGACGGAGAAATCACTATATCAGCTACAAAAACTACTTTTTACCGAATATTCCGAATCGGCCCGCCAGGAAATGATGATTCAATTGGAAGTAACCCTTAAGAATTTGAAGTCGGTTGAAATTGAACGGGATGATAAGGAGCAGTATTCGGTACGAAAATATCTTCGTCGCCTGCAAGCGATGGAGGATGACCTTGAAGATATAGAAGAGCAATTGGAAGAGGAGTTTGAAGAGCTTGATGAATTGGAACTGTTTGACGATGAGCGACTCTCTAATGCGGTCAATCGAGCCCTGAAAAAATATTACAAGGAATTTAGACGCAATCTCGATGACAATGTCGTGGATGTTCCGCGCGTTCCAGGTACTCCCAGACCGCCGAAATCATTTCCGGTGAAACTAAGACAGGGGGGCATTGCCACTGGCGATGTCGTAACCGATCCAATTGCACCTCCTTACGGGGTTTATGTTGATCCTGGTGAATACGATGACTATTTAACGCGTTCCGCTTCGATTACGGTTGACGATGGAGATGTTGTTATTGCGCTGGAGAATGCAATGGGTGGCATTTCCGTTTCGACCTGGAACCGGAACGAAATTCAGGTTGAATTGACAATCGGGTATTCCGATGATTCCCCGCAAAGTAAAAACCGAGCTGAGGAGATAGAACTATCCGTCTTTAACCACGACGGGCAGATGGTGATTGTCAAAGTTCACTACCCCAAAAATGGCGATAAGGTTGTCAATATTGTTTCCAGTCAGCTTGATGTCACCTTACCGCGCAATAACCAAATCAAGATTGATAATTCTTTTGGACCGGTATCGGTTAGTGAACTGGATAATCAGGTCTTAATAAATTCTTCATTCGCGCAGGTTGAGGTTGAAAATATCTCTGGTGCTGTAACGCTGAATAATGCCAATGGCACCATTTATGTTGACCATGTTAGCGGTCGCCTGACCGCCAACAATTCCTTTGGAGCAATTGAGGCGGCTAACATTTCAGGCGATATCAGATTGACCAACAGCTATGCCCCGATTTCAACACTCAAGACGATCGGTCAACTCGATATTAAATCGTCCGGACCGGTAACAACGCGGAAACATATTGGTGAAGCTGAAATTCATTCATCCAATGGGGATATGGAAATTTATGCGATCAAGGGTGATCTGGTCGCCTTCAATTCTTTTGGCATCATTCGTGTTGAGGGAGTGGTTGGAGATGCTGATATAAAAAACAGTAATGGCCGAATGGAAGTTTATAAAGTTGAGGGAGCTCTCAAAGTCTCGAATCGTTTTGCCCCCATTCATATCGAAGCGATTGGCCAGGAGACCTGGGTTGAGTGCTCCAACGGTGAAGTCTCCATCGAAAATGTTGGCGCGGAAGTGTTTGTTAGTAATCGATTTGGTGAAGTCAGAATCAATACAACCGGTGGATCGGTCAAGGTTGATAATTCCGGATCGCCGGTCACGATCTCGGAAGTGCGTGGTGATGTCGAAGTGGTCAATCAACATGCACCGGTCTTTCTTGAGGATATTGATGGGGACATTGATATTGAAAACCAGAACGCCTCAATTGATTTGATCGGAATCGGTGGCGAATCGGTCGTTAGCACGACTTATGGTCTGATTTCCTGCGACCGACTGGGCGGCCCGTTTAAGATCCATAATAACAACGGCTCGGTTGAAATGATTTCAATTGATAATATTTCAGACGATTGCCGAGTTACAACCACCTATGGTGAAATTATTATCTCATTACCAACAGCGGGTAAATTCAATCTCAAGGCTAATACCTCATGGGGCGGGATTAAATCAGATTTTCCGATGAAAATTAGTACCGAGGGGTCGGTTAGCACGGGTGAATATCTCTCTGGTAAAAATAGTCCAACGATAACCCTGTCAGGCAATAATGCCTCAATTATTGTGTTGAAAGAGTAACCGGCCGACCGTTTTAGAGCGCCCCAAATGGTATGGGTCCTTCACAAAAAGTTAGTATTATAGGAAATAAAATATGTTCATTAGCTTCTCTGGCTAATATACAAAATATTTGATATGATCGGTGGAAACAAACCGGTCGTTGGTGCCGACTAATTTGGCAATAAAAGATTTTTTACGATTATTCTGCTTGAAAGATATCTGGCTAATGAGATTCTGACAGTTCTTTTGTTCTGGTCTGCTCCAGAGCTTCGATCTGCTTTTTTAAATTATCTTCAATATCCAGAATTGATGTCTCATCATGATAATGAGTGATGTCAAAGCTGGACAGCTTTTTTAACTCTTCCAGGACTAAGCTGATTGTCTCGACCGCTCGTACGATGGTTCCCATCGATTGCTCGGCCATCCCTTTATCATCTTTTACACGCCCCTTTTGCAAAGCCAACTCAACTAATTGAGCCCGTCCAAGAATTGTCGCTGAGGCATTGTTGATGTAATGGGACAATGTCGCCGTAATCGTTTTGAGAGAATCAAGAGCCGCCTTTTTCATCTGATCCCGCGCCAACTGCGATTGCATCTGGCGATTTTCCTTCAGAGTAGATTCGACCATAAGGTACTGCTTGTAAATTAGACGATTGGCCGATTCGAGAAGATCAGGCACCGAGCCGATTTTGATCTCTAGGAATTGAGATTCCTTTATCAGCATCCCCAGCGTTTTTTCCTGAATCTCGGCCAAAACAGTCGATCCGATTCCGAGTGAATCGGAGAGATGATTAATCCGGTTCAAATTTTCAGTAGTCAGAGGGGGCCCCTGACATACTTTAAATTTGGAAATGAGATTACCGAGGGCTACAATTCGGGCCAGCCGGTTGGCCGGTATTTCTTCATGCACTTCAAACTCTTCGTGATGCTTTGAGATTGCATCACCCAGCAAGGACGGAAGCTTCCATTGCGTAAGAAGAAACTTGGCAACGCGGGAATGATTGGTTCCCCAAGCCGCTTCTTCCAGCTTAACAAGTGATTCGCCCGATTCGACCAGTTTCCAGACCCGGCTAAATTGATCGCTAAAATTTGACTCCAGAACAAGAATTCCGATATCGTGCATTAGGCCAGCAATAAACGCCTCTTCGGAAGGGCGATAGGAACAGGCTTGAGCAATTTCTCGACAAGCTATGGCGACCTCAAGAGAATGACGCCAAAAGCGAAGTCGATCAACAACCGGCTGGGAAATTTCAAAAAGGCCATAGATTCCAGACGATAGAGCCATCGCCTTAACAGCCCGTATCCCAAGCGTAACAACCGCCTGATTAATTGTTGTAACTTCCCTCCCCTGCCCATAATAGGCTGAGTTGGAAATCCGCAACATGCGGGCGGTTAGAGCCGGGTCCTTCATAATAATATCGGCAATATCACTGGCAGTCGAGGCGTCATCGTCGGCGACCCGGACAACCTCAGCCAAGACTTGCGGCAGGGAGCTTATTTCCCGGTTATCTTTGAGAATTTCAAATATTTTATCTTCAGCCATAATCTGTTTCCTACTGAAGTTATCGACCTGTGAGGGCAAAGATTTAGAGACTTTTTGAGTCTGTTTTGGCAGATTTTCCAATCAACCGGCGACGCCGGTGGATGAGAGCCTTTTTTCGGGACGGAGTCACCGTCATCGACAAGAGCAAATCAACCGTCTCCAGAGCCGCCTCCGGCTGTTTCTGGCGATGCTCCTGATCCTTGGCCAACTCTAAAAGATGGCCATAGATAGATTGGCCGGAGGATGATCTGGCCACCTCCGCCCAAATTTGGCGGGCCGGTTCCAACTGCCCGATCGTTTTGAGAGCCAGAGAGTATTTGAGGAGCCCAACGGCTGAACATTCTTCAATATATCCGGGAGTAACGCGCTCGATAAAGTGGATAAGTTCCTGATACCGTTTGTTCCGATAATAATGATTGATGACCCCCTCCAGAAGGGTCGCCCGATTTATCAATTCCGGGCGGGTAATAATCTCCGGGATATAGCGGGTGACCAAAGCCAAAGAGATAATATCGAGCCGATTGTGGCGAATAATTTCCGGTATTTTTCCCGGCTGGCGGTCGTAAAGATAATCAAAATATTTGGACGGAATGAGATATCCGGGAATATCCTCTCCCCGATCGAAAGAGAGCAGATTTTTCTCCATTGAGATCAACGAGGCATCCTCCCCCAGTTTACCAAAGAGGGAACGGGCCGGATGAAGGCTGTCGAGGTGATCCCCATATTCCGGGATATCCATCCGATTGAGGGTCAGGCGGTTTTTTAGAAGTGGCCAGTCGTACGATTTGCCGTTATATGAAACCAACGATGTTTCCGGCGTAATATGGCTCATGGCAAGGTTTAAGAAAAGCTCTTCGTCCGGGTAATCGGGCAAGAAATACTGCACGACTCGAAAGCAGTTTTTGTGAAAGAAACCGAACCCGATCAGAAAGGCCAGGATTCCGGCACCACCGGAGAGGCCGGTTGTTTCGGTATCAAAAAACAGAAAGCTGGTCGGATCTAATATCTCTTCGCCGCCTCGGGTTGTAAAATGCCAGCGCCGGTACAAATTCGGCTGAAGGTGATCGTCAATATCCTTAATCTCACTATAAGGAAATAGATGAATATCGTCGATTATGCGCAAGACCCGACCACCTTCACGGTCGATAACTTCGGCCCCAATCAGTTCGGATAAAAGAGGCAGATTATCTTCGGCGGTACCGGTGTCACCCGGAAGTTCAATAAAACGATCAAGCGTTTTGAGGCGGTCTATTTTTTTACTCATTTGGGCGGTTGATAATCGGGGTCAATTTTTGTCGCCGCCTCTAATGCCACCGGGTAATCAGACTTTTCTGTGTCAGTTAGAAAAGGCTCGATCAGATTGAATTCATACTGGCAGGAATCGGTTGCGATAATTGATAGAAGCAGTTTGGTCGGCATCGATGGCAGATTCGCTAACCGTTTTGAGAACAGCTTCGCTTTAACATCACAATCCAAGTTACCAAGCGCATCACGAGCCGACATCCGCACCCCATAATAGCTGTCGTCAAGAGCAATTATCAGATCCGAGGTCAGATCGGGATGATTCAGCCGACCGGCCGAAACCGCCGCCATCGTCCGAACCAGTTCGTTCGGGTCGGACAACAATGATCGGATACCGTTTTCTGCACGCACATCACCTATTTTTCCCAAAGCCCGAATCGCTTGATACCTGACCCAGTAGTAATTGTTGTCTGTTACTGTTAGTAAATTTTCAACTGACGAACTATCGGGAATATAGAACAGAAAAAGGCAGACGCGCGAGAGTGTGAGAGAATCGGCTGTCATGAGGGCATCATTCAACGAGGGAACGGCGGCAAGTCCGATCTTTTGAAATATCTGCCTGAGAGTAATCCGTTCGCGGGCATCGGTCGTCCCCAGTTGCGGCATCAAAAAAGGAATAATCTCTTCACCATATTCAGCCATATCATCCATCGTCGGTTGTACCATCTCGCGGTACTTCATCGCCCCAGAGGAAGCGATGACAAACATCGAATCGACCGTCTCTTTGGTCAGTTCGGAACTGGCCGGTGCGGCCAAAGTCAGAAGCAACATGCCGAGGGTCAGCTGTTTTATTAGATTTTTCATTGGGCCGCTCCTTTCTCTGTCAGGCTATCCGGTTTGGGAATAGTGCGATCTAATCCTCCCCCCCACTTACCGTTCGTTCTCCAGAACTGGTTGTTTAGGCCATTGCCATCGTAGCGATCATCTCCATCAAGGTCGAGAAAGAGACCGATTGAGCCGTAATCACGACGCGGGTTGCCATATCCCTGAGTGTTGCTGGAGGTGAAAACGTAGTATCCATCGTTGCCGGTCAGGTCGAAGAAAAGACCGATCCCATTCGCCTGCCCGGCTCCCTGCGCCAAACCGTTAGCAGAATAGATGTCGTTGCCGCCTCGGTCAAGAAGCCAGCCGCATGAATAATCATGGCCGCACCCCTGACAGACACCATGCGACCGATATACATCATCGCCGTCGCAATCTAAAAGCATCCCCAAAGTCATGTGCGCCCCGGCTCCCTGTGCATATTGGTATGACGAATAAAGGTCGTTGCCCGACTTGTCATAGATCAAACCCAGCGACCACCAGTAGGATGACCCTTGTGTAAAAAAGTCGGCGACGTAAGAATCATTCCCACTATAATCACAGATGAATCCAAACCCGCCCGACATGTGTGGCCTGAGACCGATTGCGAAACCTTGGGACAACGATTGGTAATGATCGCCCGGATGGAAGAACTCTTTGTATTTTGGCTGGACGATGTAGCTGTCGTTCCCATCATGATCGACAATCCCACCGATGCCTCGTACAAACCCCATCCCCTGGCAGTACAGATTCCCGGAATAACTGTCGTTTCCTTGATTATCAATTAATAGTCCGATCCCAAAAGTCCCGGCTCCCTGCGTGAAGGTGTCGCCAAAGTAGCTGTCGTTCCCTTTTTTATCCCAAAGAAGTCCGATACCAAAATATCCACATCCGAGCGAGAAGTTTTTACCCCGATAGATATCGTCCCCTTCGCCATCGAGCAAAATCGAGTATGATAGCGCACCAGAGGCAAGGGCAAAATCTGATTCAGCCGAGTAATAATCATCTCCGGAATAATCGAGGATTACTGTTGGGTGGGGATTTTCGATGTCATAATCAAGGTAATAGCTATCATTACCACCGGGATCGATAATCAACGCAAAATCACCTCGGTATATGTCGTCCTCGAACGTCCCCAGTGCAATTTTGAACTCGCCCACGATGGTGTCATATCTTTCGATTTCTTTGGGATTTAAAGTAACCTTTCCTGTTGCTTCATCACGCGTCATCCTGCACTCAACTGTATAATACAACGCTCCGGAATATGTAGCAAATCTGGATAACTCAATAAAGTTTTGGATGTCCGGAGTTCTGATATTTTGAGCCGATGAAGCGAACCGCTTGGTAAGTTCTTCTTCGATCTGCTGGATCGAATCTAACTGTTCGTTTGAGTAAATACGGTAATCATCGACATCAAGAATCAGTTCTTTGTATTTGGACGCTATGAATTCTTTCTGCGAATCGGCAATATCCATCTTCATCGTTACGAACCGGTCAAGCCGTTCGGAAAACTTATCTACAATCCAATCTTTGATATCTTTGTTCTCCCAGGAGGACTGGTCTTCTGTTGGTATTTCCAGATTCTTAAATTCGCCGTCAAAAAGGCTATTTAGCATATTTAAAAAATTAAAGATGCTATCATCTGTTTGTATTTCAGCCGCCAGATTATCAGCGAAATCGGCCATCAACAGTGGTTGAGCCATCAAGCTGTCAACAATCTTCAAACGGTAGGGGTCTTTGTCGGTGTAATCGCCCCGGAATGTGAAGTCATCACGGGTCAGAAGTAAACGATTCAATAGCTGATCCATTCCGTCAGATAATAGACTGTCTTTGTTTAGAGGGATTGAATCGGTCGGCAACTCTTGTGCGATTACAGATCCACACGAGAGAAGCAAGACAAGCGTTAAAGATAGAATGGGAATAAATGTTTTCATGCCATATTATGGCAGGTGTAGCAATCTTAAGTCAATCACTAATTACACGAATCCATCGTGGCTCACGAATCCATCGCATCTAACGAGTTCATCCTGTTACTCCAATGGCGTGATACCCTGTCACCGAGACATTACCTTCGGCTTGACGACATATACCCAGGCCGGGAGGATCGGGAAGATCATCTTGAACATCCAGCGAGGCAAGCGAGCCAACCATGAATTTGGTTTGATGACATCGGTAGATGAGAATTTCTCCGGATCGGCGACAATCTTTTCGGTGTAGTCGATCATGTCAAAGTTTTTGAGCAGTTTTTTTAGATTGCGAAGCGACAACAGATAGACATCGTATTTAACTTTTCGACCCATCAGCTTCAGATACAGATGCGACATTTTCATCGGCATCCAGGACAAAAATGGAAGAAAATAATGCCCTTCTATTAAGACAAAACGGTTCCCTGCACCAAAATAGCAGAACCCCTCAGGACTCAAGAGCCGTTCGATTTCATACGCCAACCCATGCTGGTCTTCGACATGTTCGTAAACCTGATTGCAGATAATAACATCGACCGAACCGTCGGCCAAGGCGGACTTGGTCCCATCGGAACAGATGTAATCAATGTTTGTCTCCTGCGAGTTGCCTTTACCTGAGTGCAGTCCGACATGATCGACATCCAGAGCAACGATCCGCTTGAAATGCTTGGCGAAGAAATCGGTCATTATCGAAGTTGATGCTCCGAGGTCAAGCGCCACCAACTGATCCAGCGGACGGTCGGCGTAATCGGCACAGACGGCGATCACTTTGGCCGCTTTTTGATACCTTTGATCGGTGTCGTACAAAACCGGGAACCGTTCGGAAAAGGTCCCTTCTTTTTCGTAGGCGTAATTAACATTTACCCGTGCGGCATCTTTGATATCATTCATTTCAGTTTCAACCTGTATATTTGTGAAAGGGAAAACAGTCCCGGTATCAGATTTGCCAGCATCCGGCCAACTCTCCCCAACAATTTAAAGCGGGGTGGGATGACCGAAACGTTGATTGTTTTTTCTACCGATAGCCCGGTTTTTTCGAAGAGTTCCCTGCCCCTTTTGGGTGTGAAAAGTCGAATGTGCGATTCGTCAAAATGGCCCAGATGCGATTTTCCAAACAGCAGTCTCAGACGTGCCAGTAGGTGGTATTCGTTCGGGACAGAAATTATCAAAAAACCGTTCCGATACAGAGCTGATTTAAAGCGGTCGATAACGACAATCGGATCAAAAACTTGCTGGAGTACCTCCAGACAAAGGATGCCATCATATTTACCGGGGAGATTCTCGTTTTCCAGATCGCACAAACAGGCCTCATACCCGTTGTCGCATAAAAATGAAACGGTATCACTCGACATATCACAACCGCTGATATCGAAACCCGCCTCACCCAACTGCATCATGATGACGCCACGCCCACACCCGGCATCAACCAGTTTGATATTTTTATTATCCCCAATAAGCTGGGCAACCAAATCGGACCGTTGGACCGATCGGGTATCAGCCGAGTCGATATCGCGCGTCTGCCAGTAATGGTTGAAGTACGCCTTCTTTTCGTCCCGTGTATCTAACATGACTGAACCTTTCCAGCGGTCTCTTTATTGGCGATTTTTTGCCTTAGATTACTGGCAAATTTATCAGCCGCCAAATCGATATCCAACTCCGCCGTACAACCATCAAAATCTTCGTCACTCTTCCAATCATCGGTCGTAAACCGCTTCATCGCCTTCGTCAACTTCGAACGATTCCTGACCGGAACAGACAGACCGGTGCGGTACCGTTCGGCAAAATATTTAAGATCGCCAACGTCGGTGACAATCACCGGCCGCTTGAGTTGCATCGCTTCACCAAAGGTCAGAGGTAACGAATCGGCATGGGTAGGAATAATTACCGCCGTCGATTGGGCAATCAACCCCCACATCTTTTCTGATGAGACAAAGCCGGTCAGGGTTACTTTATCCTGTAAACCGAACCGTTTGATGCGGCGTTCCAACTCGGACTGCACTCCACCAGACCCTATATAGATTAGTCTCCATTCGGGGAACTCTGGCGAGATGCGGCGGAATGAGGCCAACAGATCATAGACCCCTTTGGCTCGTTCAACCCGGCCGGGGCAAACGAATATCTTTTCGCTTATGGTGGTCTCAATGTCATCAGGCAATAACACCCGGCGCATCGATGGTAAAAATTGGTACTGACACCCGGATAATTTCTGAGCCTGTCGCCCCAGATCGCGACCATCACTATAAACGATGTCAGCTGACCTGAGAACAGACACTATTTTGGAGCCGACAACCGGCAGTTTGGCGTATGTATGAATATCAGAACCAAGACACCAGACATCGTACGGCAGATTGAACTTATCATACAGCTTTTTGGCAAACAGCCCGGCTGGAGCGGCCCACAAAGCCAGACAGAAATCAAAATGATGCTCCTGATGGAGGCGGATCGCTTCCTTTTGGCCATTTACAATATAGTTTTTTATTTTCACCCAACTTGAAGGTGCTAACTTCGGGAGTGATCCGATATTTTTATCATCCTCACCCCAGTCAAAGCGGATTATCTGCTGGTCATCATCATACTTTTCGGCCTGATGATTCGGAGTTAGAACCGTGCAATCAATATCGTTTCTGCGCAGGCCAGCCACAAAGTCCGCCACAAACGGAGAGGCACAATCGTCGGCATGAGCCGGATAACGGTTGGTGATTAGAAGCAGCTTAATTTTTGACATCAACCGTCTCCCGCTTAAGCCTCACCGGTTGAGCAATAGTTTCGACTTCGGCGTCGATCGTTTCCAGACGCTGGAGGATATTACCTTGACGACGCTGAACTCGGAAAATTTCGCGGCGCAGACTCACTAAAAGCGATCCGATAAAACCAAACAACAAAACCTGCATCCCGGCCAAGAGCATCATGACCATCAAAGTCATCATCGGACGATTGGGATTTAAAGTTCCGGCCTGCCACAGATAGATGATGTAAGAGCCCATCCCCAACCCAGCGACGATCAGAAAGAGCCCGACCATGCCAAACAAAAGTGATGGCTTTTCAAAGAGAGAAAAAAGGATGTGTGATAATGCCGTCGCCTTAAACCGGAATTTTGACTTTCCTTTTAATCGTCCGGTTAAGGTCGCCGGAAATTCGATGACTCGAAAACCGGCCGATATCCCTTTCGATAGGATTTCGAGGTGAATCTCTTTTCCGTCCGATTCCAGATCAATCGTTTTGATCGCATCGGCGCGATAACCACGTAATATCCCGGTAACCGTCTTGAGACCACCCGGCATCACCCGGGACAGGATAAAATTACCGAGGCGGCTAATCATCAGGCGATTGGAGGGAACGTTGTTGGTTTCTCCCCCCTCCATGTACGGTGACCCGACAACCATATCCGGCTGTGTCGGGCTTGAAAGCAATTTGTACATCACCGGTAGATACGCTTCGTCGTACGACAGGTCAGCATCGGTCGTCATAATAAAGCGACCGCTCGCCTGATTAATACCGGTCCGCAAGGCGCGTCCTCGTCCGGAATTATCGGGATATCCAACCGGGTTGATACAGTCGTCAAGACGACCGATCTCAACCAGTTTGGCCATCGTATCATCAGTCGATCCGTCATCAACCGGAATAATTTCAAACGAAACCTCGGCCAATTTCAGGGCCGCTTTGATCCGTTCCAAATTGCCCGGCAGGTTGGCCGCTTCGTTAAACATCGGTACGACAACCGAAATTTCTATCGGATAATTTTTCATAACCTGCTCAACTTTCCATCGTTCAATTTTTTAAGTGCTTCTTCTGCTTCAGGACACCCATCACCCGTTTTGACCGCCGCCTCAAGAAGCATAATAGCCTCCTGTTCCATTCCGGATTTTAAGGCTGCATTCCCCAATATCCACAGATACTGCGGGTTGCTCGGATCGATTTCGACGGCGTATTGAAACAGCTCGTACGCCTTATCCATCTGACCGATCTGATCAAAGTAGATGCCATAATTGAAAGCCATCCGGGCAACTATATCATGTGTCATCAAATCGCTCGCCTGCCCAGCAATCTCTTCGAGCATATCAAAAATATGTGAACTGCCGACCGCATCGGATGCAATCCCGCTTGATTTGTTTTGATCCTCTTGCCAGCTAAACAGAAGCCCATGCGGGACAACATTATCATTATCGACCCCAAGGACACCCGGCTGTAGGAGGATTGGTCGGTTTTTTATATTGAGACTGCAAAACCTTTTCATCGCACCAATCATATCGTAGATTTTGTGAAGTTTGAATTCCGGTGGATAGATCAGATCGGGATACATCAGACTGACTTCTCCACGGTACGAGGGGCGATAAAAAGCGCCACCCGAAATGATGGCCAGATCGGACCTTTTGCCTCGGGCCAAGTGGTGATACCACAGCGGCATCAACGAACTGTCTTCGTAAAGAATCAAAATTGCGTTGGGTGGGGCCTGATCAAGCATCATCAGAGCCAACCGGTCGGCTCCGTTGGAATGGGACAGATCACAAGCTGTAATATTTTCTGTATATTGAAACAGCACCAGAAAGGACAACAGCGAAACAGCCAGGACCGGAACCAACTTTACGTTTGCCTGGTATTTTGAAATTATACTTGAAAGCAATTGATAGAAACCGACCGTTCCCAACCCAACCAATAAGACCAAAGCGGGTCCGGCATAAGCGACTATATCAAAATTGACGAGATAGAAATCGACCGCCCAAACGGTGATACCGAACCCAACGATTATAGCCGTTGGAAGAAGCAGAAGATAAGGCCTTCCCTTCCGAACAAAAGCACTCACCATCCAGATCAGGCTGGCAAACAGGAGAACCCCTCCCTGATTGATTACAAAACGAACCAGCTTCACAGTCCGGGCCGGATAATTGGGCGGAGCAAAGGAGCTCTCGGGGTAGTAATCCTCCCCGGATCGAGTTATTACCTTGGACGCTTCGGAAATTGATTTTGGCTGGCCGGTATTAACAGCCGGATCGTGGTTGGCACGTATTGGCAGATAGGCGTAGCATGTTACGGCTATTCCAAAAATCAACGTCCCGGCCAGTATGATAGCGGTTATTCTGCCACGTATAACATCGCGCGGAATTACAAATGGAAGGGCCAGAATAAACGGCAAACTGATCATCGCCAAAAGAGAATGATTGGTATAGGCCAAGCCCTGAATGAAAACGGCCAGGAAGGATAATTTTATTTTTTGGGCAGAATCGTGGCCGCTCATTATTTTTAGAAACAGATAAACAACCAATAGCGCGAATAACAGATTGAGCGCATACACTTCGGCCCGCACCGCAGATTGCCAAACCGGGAGAGTCAAAAAGGCAACCGTTGTTCCGAGAGCGGAAACGACCGCTTTGTTTTTTTGGTTTCCGGAAAGGGGCGACAGTACATTTAGGATGATGCCATACATCACCCAGGCGGCTCCGATGGTTGTTAACGCGGAAAATATATTTGTCGCCAAAGCTGGTTCGACTGGCAGGATGATATTGAAAAACCGTCCCAATATAGTATAGATCGGAAAGCTGGGGGAATGGGGCAGGCCCAGAATTGCATTGCAGGCGGCAAACGATGAGGAGTCTGCCCAAAACAGGCCGGGCGCCAGAGTTTGAAAATAAACAAGCGCCAACCCGGCTGACATTATCCCCGGAGTGATAAATCTTTTCATACTAACTATTTCGGGAAATCAGCCCGATTCCTTAGGTGAAATTTGGCTCGACTTCGGTTATTTTGATGCGGAAACCATAACGGAGACTGTTAGTTACATATTCAGTCCGGCAAGAATACGATCCGCCTCGGGACACCCATCACCAGTTATTGCCGCTTCCTGCAAAAGAACCAGCGCTTGCCTTCGATTGCCGGCTGAGAGTGCCGCTTTGCCGATTGTTAACAGGTAGTATGGGTTGTTGCCGTCGGTTTCGATCGCATAATTAAAACAGGCCAGCGAGAGACTGTCCCGTCCGACCCGCTCCAGATAAATCCCAAAATTAAAAGCGGTTCGAGCCAGATAATCTTTGGTCATCAGATCGGAGGTTCCGGCCTGAAGGCTGTCGAGCCATTCCAGAGTTAACTCTGGGTTGCTTATCAAAAGGCGCCGTCTATCAGATCGGTATTGATACAGATATCCATTCGGTTCAAGCCTTGAGGCATCACCATTAAACAGACCAAACTCAACCTGAATCGGGTGACGGTCGATGTTCAATTCACAAAATTCCAACAGGTTTCGGCTCAGATCGGTCAGTTTATAATTGGCAAAGTCAGCCGGGAAAATTAAATCGGGATGAGCTTCCCTGATTTCATTTCTATAGGCCGGATTATATAATCCACGACCCAATATCAAAATCAGGTCAGACCG
>JAUUYJ010000049.1 GCA_030588275.1 Candidatus Zixiibacteriota bacterium
CCAAGTGTTTGCGCATCATCCGGGTTATATGTGTATGATGCGGTGTACGATCCACCTCCATTATCAATAACCGTCAAGCCGCCGGCGCCATGCGTCAGATTATTAACGAGCGTCAACTCGGTCACGTTATTCGGCTCTCTGATTTTAAACGTAACATTAAACGATCCGACTACCGGCTGGTCGGTGTCGGTAAAGTCAGTCGAGATGACAGTTGTATTGGTACTATAACGATTAACCGGTGAGACCGAAACAGCAGTCGCTCCAGCAGTCACCGTTGGCGGGCTATTCGGTATAATCTCATTTATTTCTAATTCGTCAAGGTTATCAGTATAATCATCAATGGCGTTATCGGAACCATCGGTTACCTCAAAATAAAGATCATAAAGCCCGGTCGTTTGCGCATCGTCCGGATTGTAGCTGTATGATGCTGTGTATGTTCCTCCACCAATATCGGCTATTGTCAATCCGCCGCCACCGTTCGGTTGATTATTCACCAATGTCAACTCGGTCACGTTATTCGGTTCACGAATTTTGAATGAAACATTGAAGGCACCAACTCCAGGGATATCGCTGTCAGTAAAAGTGGCCGAGATAATAGTTGTGTTACTGCCCCAGCGGTTGACCGGAGATACCGTTACCTGTGTCGCTCCGGCGGTTACCTGCGGAATATTGTTGGGGATTGATTCAAAGATATCCAGTTCATTGAGGTTGTCTGGATAATCATCAACAACATTATCGGAGCCATCTGTTACCTCAAAATACAGATCATAAAGCCCCAAAGTCTGCCCGGCTGAGGGATCGTAACTGTACGACGCTGTGTATGACCCACCACCATTATCAACAATTGTCAACCCGCCGCCGCCGTTTGGTTGGTTATTGACCAATGTCAATTCGGTAACGTTGTTCGGTTCACGAATTTTGAAGGTAACGTTAAAGGCGCCGATACCAGGCTGATCAGTATCATTGAAGTCGGTCGAAATAACGGTCACATCGGTCCCAAAGCGGTTAATCGGCGAGACCGATATTGCAGTGGCACCGGCCACAACTGTCGGTACATTATTCGGGAGAACTTCGTTTATCTCAAGCTCGTTATTATTATCAGCATAATCGTCAATTGCATTGTCGGTTCCGTCACTCACCTCAAAATACAGATCGTATAGCCCTATTGTTTGGCCAGCCAGTGGATCGTAGCTGTATGATGCTGTGTATGATCCGCCACCATTGTCGGTAATTGTCAATCCACCGGAACCGTTTGGCTGATTATTTACCAGCGTCAACTCAGTCGAATTATCAGGTTCTCTGACTTTGAACGATACATTGAAAGCACCAACACCCGGTTGGTCGGTATCATTAAAGTCGGTCGAGATAGTTGTTGTGTTAGTTCCAAATCGATTAACCGGAGAAACCGAAACAGCCGTTGCGCCGGCCACAACGGTCGGAGCATTATTGGCCACCGCCTGAACATCCAGAATAATATCATCAAGGTTGAATTGTGTGTTGGCCGACGTGTTGTTTCCACTCCGAACGTTTCCCTCAATCACCAAATAATAATTACCAGTTGTGGGAAAACCAGAGGCAACGTTTAAGGCCACCACATTGCCATCCAATACCTGACCGGAAGCGGGCAGACTCAGGTCACTCCACAGTTCGATTCTTGTACCTGTCCCGGCTTCGGTAGCATACAAATAAATGTCGTTGTTCAGGGCTTCTCTTGCCGAAGCAGTCTTATACCAGTATAAGCTCAAAGTAACCGCATCGGTCTGGTTAATAACCGTTGGAATGTAAATCGAGTCAACCGCCTGAAATTGCAGCCTGCGGTTTGTGTTGGTCAAATACCTGATCGACCCGGATGAAACGCCGTAAATTGAGCCATCCCAGCTTCGTGTACCATCACCGATCTGTACACTATTGAGCCAGTCACTTAGGTCGCTGTCAAAGGTACCGTTGGTAATAACATTTGCCGCTTGAGCAACACCGGCCAGAGTCATCATCAACAGACCGACTACTATAATTCCGCAAATTTTATTTTTCATCATTGCACCTATAATCTTCAAAACCGAATCGTAACGCATAGAAAAATCCTCACAATAGAATGCTCATTTTTTTCTGATGGATGTCGAAGACGGTTTCGGATCATAATAATTGATTCCTGTTGCCAACAAGATTAAAGGGCGAATATGCCCTATCTTAATCTAATTATCGACTTCTAATAGCTAAACATAACCATTTCTATCCCGTTGTCAAGTTGTTACTTATACTTAATATCGTGAATTATCATCAATTTGTCGATGTGAAAATTATCACAAAATCGACTTGAGAGTCTCCATTATTATACAACGGCAGGTGACAATCTCGATTCTTCAATTCCGGTTGCCGAACTCAATCGTTTAATGTATATTGGCGCCAGCCAGAACTTGCTTATGACTATAAAGATACGACAATTTCCGTATGAGCATGAATCCCGTAAGGAGATTCATTTCTACCCCGAAAAAAGGGAGAAGATATCGACCGATATCCTCGAAATTGGTCCCGGTCGTGGCGATTTTTTATTGGCCACCGCAGAAAATCATCCTGATAAGAGTCTGACCGCTATTGAGTTGGGTAAGAAAAGGCACTTCAAGATGATTCCCCGAATCGAGAAAAAGGGTCTGACCAATATCACCCTGATTCAGGGAGATGCTCGCATAATCCTTCCACAATTTATTGAAACCGAATCGGTCACCAGAGCCTACGTCCTTTTTCCCGATCCCTGGCCCAAAAATCGTCATATCTATTTGCGCCTGATGTCGATCGATTTTATCAAACTGTTAATCAAGGTTATCAAACCGGGTGGTCACCTGTTTTGTGCCACCGATTACTGGCCGTATGCCGAGTGGGTGATTTCAAACGTCCTCAAAATCGATAGCCTCAAAATTGAGGGAAAACCATTTTTTACCAGCATGGATCAAGTTGATTTTTATCAGCCATCCTTTTTTGAAAAAAAATGGCGCGGCGAAGGCCGAGCTATTTATTATATGCGTTTTCTTAAAACCGAATAGTAAATATTCTTGCCGGCAGGCTTCGTCGGTCTTTTTCCCAATTTTCATTCGAAGAGCTCGACAGCCTACCCCTCAAGGGGGTAAGCCACTGTAATTCGCTTCACCCCGATGGGGTTTCGCTCCAACATTGGCCTAAGAGCGGCAATGCCGCCGTTACTTCAGGGGGATTAGAACAAAATTAATATCATCAACAACGGAGCCACCTTCAACCGCATCAACTTTAAAATTGAGCATCACCGGCTCGGCTCTATATCCATAAGTATCAAGCTGATCAGAATCAATTCTCGCCTGATAGTCACCTGGCACTAATCCAAGATAATAATATTCGCCATTATTAAAAGTTGTGATCTCCGTCTGCTGGCCGTTCCCAAGATTAAGTATTATTACCTTTATCCCGCCGATCCCAGCCAGTCCGTGCGTCAACTGACGCTTAACCATGCCGTTTATCTCTCCGGCGATAACCAGCGGAACATCAATGGAGGTGACAACGTTGGGATTAAAACGAACGCGGTAATTTTCGTTGGTCGGCTTCAAGAGCGGATTATCAAGACTATACTTGTCAATCTGCAAAACATATTCATCGTAAGGGCGGAGACGGTCATAATAAAACATCCGGTTATCACCAATCGGTCGCCCACCGGCTCCCTGCATTTTCGCTTTCAGGCCGGGGACATACTCATCGTTCTTATCGTACACGCCATTAAAATTATTATCCATAAACGGTCGCAGGACTGCCGATCCAAACCCAACGCCGTTATACCGATTGAAATGAACCTGTCCTGCTTCATGATTATAACGCATCGATCCTTTTTGTACCTGGCTTAATGAGGTTTGATTTTCAGATGAGAGCATCCGGGTGGCAAACGAGGCAAAATTGGTGAAGATATTAAAAGTCGCCATGATTGTATTCGAAGCGGTCAACTCGTTCCGTTCAAACGAAATGGTCAACTGACCGGTTTTAAACATCCGCCGGGCCAGATAGACCCCATATTTCAATGCCTGCTTTTGTGTATGATCGTAATCGACTCTTATCTGAGGACGAATCCATCTAAACAGTTTGGTGGACAGGATCAGCTGACTGATTAACGACTTGTTGACATACGGATTGTCGGCATACTCGGTCTGTTTAAACTTTCCGATATAGATCGCATGCATCAATGGAAGTCGGCCGCTGAATCCGAGATTACCACTAAACGACTGGAAATTAGTATAGCGGGTCAATGAACCATTCAACCTTATGTTAAAACTTCGATTAAACAGTTTAAACGATGAGGAAATTGCCAAATTGGAACGGTCAATCTGAGACATCCGATTCCGAATCGAGGTTGTATCAAAAACCGTATATCCACCATTAAAGTTCACCAGCGATGGTTGTGTATAAGTGAAACTTCCACCATACGTATATCCGGGCACGGCATGGCCGTTTAGCGTCATATTGCTGATCGGTTGCAACACCGCTTCGACTGCAATACTCGATTGCTCGGGCTGATCTTTGTTCGCACTATTATTCGTCCCGAACTCTTGGCTAACAACGGAATCAGATATAAGTGGTAAATCGGCACTCACACCAATGGTAAATCGATTTGTTATGCCGTAGAAATTGCTGAATTGGGAATAGTAATTATTCTCAACCGGAGCTTTGCCTCGGCCAGCGATCAATCCATATTCGAATTGACCTTTCGGAATCAGATTGTGCGGAACCCTGATATCCATCCGTTCGATCCGAAACTCTCCGTTCGGCCCATACATCTTAAGTTCGATTGAGCTGGCCCCATAATAGATATCGACGTTAAAACTGTACATCCCGTTGTGATCGGTCCGGGTAAAATCGGCCAGCCGTCCATCGACAACCAGTTCAACTTCCCAGCCATCTCCAAGATATTCGTCGATATCAATCGTCTGAAAATGTTTACGCCTGACTTGCGGTTTATTGGTAAGCTTTAGCCCTTCAACCGAACGTCCCAACGGTCCGGAGGTTGCGACCTCTCCGACCTCTGCCTGAGTAAAATATTTGCTGTCGCCGTAGTAATAATGCCACAAGTAGCGCAGTTGATCGGTTTGGAATCCCTCCCGGCTATCACCCCCACCGGAAATCATCAAGTCCCCGCCCAAAACCATCCCGCCAGTAGAGAGGTTAAAATATTGGGTACGACTAACTCCCAAAAGGGAAGTTGAAACGGTCCAGTCAACCACTCCGGCCCGAAACATATCCCGACTATAAGGCAGGGTCATGACATCTTTTAGGGATACCTTTTTGGCCTGTAGTTTGGAATGCTCTTTTCGGCGCATCATCGACCGGTAGGCGGGAAAATCTTTATTAAGCGGAAGCATGATTTCCAGCTTGGAAAAATCAAAATTCATTGGTAGGGAAAAGTAAGGTTGGTAAAGATCTATTCTCAAAAAGAAATCAAGATCATTTTCGATGTAATCACCGGTCAGCAGTTTGAATTCTTTTCCTTCAAACCGGATTACCTTTTTCTCCAGATCAATGACGAATCTGGTATTGGCATCAAAGAGATAACCTGAAATATTCTGACCACTTAAATCTCGATTGACGTTGAAATCAAGAATGCGGAAAAGCTCCAGAATCGGCACAAACAAAGTTCTGCCATCGTACTGGACAAAAATATCGGCGGCCAACAGCCGGGGAATATTAAGACCAACGACGATCTCCTCAACTCCATCGTTGCTCAAGTTCTGAGCCGACAGGGAAGGGGTGATTGTCAACAGAAGTCCTAACATCACCAAAACCAGATATTTTCTACAAACTTTTTTCACCATTATATCCATAAACCCACAATGTGCGTGAGTTAATCGAGATACACTACCCGGTTAATTTCATTGCCAAAAACCATAAACTCACGGGCTATATCGGTACGTCCCTCACTTGTAATTTTGATTTCGACCTCAAACGGCATCAGATGCTCACCCGGAACGTAAGGCATCTCAAGTTTTCTTTTCAGATTTCGATATACGGCCAGATCGGTTCCGGCTAATGCAACCTGCTTTTTGTCGGCATCCAGAACACGACAGGAAATGCGACCGAGGTATGAGGCATTTCCATGATTGGCCATATCAACAATCACTCTCAGCTTTTTGTCATCTCGACTGGTCTGAATATTGGTGACTTCCAACTCAGCATTCATTTGACCATTACGAAACTTCAGCATGATCGCCGTCTTGATGATCATATTCAGCGTGGTTGTAATCCCATCCGATTCACCGGCTGTGGGAATCGTCGTTTGGCCCTGTTGCGACCTGACTATGATGCGAGCCCAATATTCACCCTCAGGGAGATTTTGAGGAGGTCGGGCTACCAAACGGACGACCTGCTCACCATTCGGTGGGACCAATACTTTGCGCGGAAAGGCACGAACCCAATCAAGAGCCGACCGGGGATCGACGACGTTGGAATCTTCGATAACTACTTTGACGTTGCCCAAACTGTCCGATTCGGGCAAGCCAAACCCAAAACTGATGGTGACTTCAATCGGTTTATCGGTTGGGTTCTGGACATTTATTCGCCCGGTCCGATTCTTATCAGACATAAAAACAACCGTAGGTGCGACCAGCACCCCGGCAGACAATTTGGTCGAGATAAGGATAAAAACAACCAGTAAACAGAAAAACCGACGTCCAAAACCTGCTTGGTTACCGGGTATCAGTGATTCGCTTCGTTTCATTCTAACCATCCCATGTTATCTTATCTAACACCTATAAAGGTGTTTCACCCATCGGGTGTGATAATCCTTTCGGGGCAGGCCATCCAATAGTCGGCCCCGAAAAGATTAGTTCCGGATTTTTACATCCCCCGGACGGGTCCTAAAATTTAGGTTCCATCATAGGCGACAGTCAAGATAATATCACCTGTGTATGCACCGGCCGTCTGATCGATAGTCGGCAGAACGGTGCCGCCCAAAAAGATTTCAATCGATGAAGCGGCATCAAAATTAGTCGTCGGCAAGTTGTGCGGGTTGTCGTCGGCATAACCGTTGGCCGCCAAAAATGCGGTCGGATCACCCGATGAAACACCAGCGGTATCGATGTTGCAATCGGTGGCGGAAAACGAAATCACCATTCGGTCGGAATCACCGGTGATGGATACATAATCCGGCAACTGCATATACATCGATACTCCGGCACCGGAAGCACCAGTAATACTAAAAACACCAGCGGCGGCGTTATCGTTGGTAATCGCCTTCGAAACACCCTGATAAACCGATCCAAAGACCAATGTACCAGCGGTTACGGTCAAAGCGGCCAAAACTGTAGCGGTTGCTGAACCGTTGGCGATATCCTGAGCTTGCGCCATAGGAGCACAAACCATGATTACCAAAGCGGCGATCAGAACTGTCAAGCCCTGCGTTGATTTACAAAATTTATACATCTCCCACTCCTTTTATAGGGAAATTTCCCCGTCTTAATTTACTCATTTTCATTTCTATCAAGTTCCATCATAGGCAACGGTCAAAATAATATCACCCGTGTAGGCCCCAGCCGTCTGATCGATAGTCGGCAGAACGGTGCCGCCCAAAAAGATTTCAATCGATGAAGCGGCATCAAAATTAGTCGTCGGCAAGTTGTGCGGGTTGTCGTCGGCATAACCGTTAGCCGCCAAAAACGCGGTCGGATCACCCGATGAAACACCAGCGGTGTCGATGTTGCAATCGGTGGCGGAAAATGAAATCACCATTCGGTCGGAATCACCGGTGATGGAAACATAATCTGGCAACTGCATATACATCGAAACTCCGGCCCCGGCAGCGCCTGTAATACTAAAGACACCGGCATCGGCGTTGTCATTGGTAATCGCCTTCGGAACACCCTGATAAACCGATCCAAAGACCAATGTACCAGCGGTTACGGTCAAAGCGGCCAAAACTGTAGCGGTCGCTGAACCGACAGCCACATCCTGGGCCGCAACATTTTGCGCCATCGTCATAGCCAGAACAACCGCTACGATTAGAGCAAACCGAAATGTTGATTTAACTATCCCTGTCTTATTCATACATACTCCATTCTTGTTACACTTTGCCCGGAAATGAACAATAATTCCTTTTACTTATCAGATTAATCGTCAGTTAGTTCAAATTCTTAACAGGGATTGCAAAAAAAAAGGGGCAAAATGCAATGGGGGAAATCCTCTACGCCATTTTGCAATGGCAAAATACTGGTATTTAGGTGTCTATTTCCTGAACGAACCTAACTTGGGATAAAATTGATAGAAAATCAGGAAAATTAAAAGAATATGACAAAGGTTGGGGACAGCCAAATAGTGGGCCCGCCACCGCAGATTATTAATTGGAGAGGAATTGGCACAATCCCACTCGCTTCGCCCAGGGGTAAGATAATCTAATCTCGATTCGCCCCGATATGGCTTCATCTTCGCAGATTATCTAAAAAAAGGGAAGAGCTAAAAGCTCTTCCCCCTTACTGGTCATCACTATTTTGTATTCTGCTATATATAAATCAGGTGCCGTCGTAGGCAACGGTCAGAAGAATATCTCCGGTATAGGCACCGGCGGTCTGGTCAACCGTCGGCGTTACCCGGCCACCCAAATAGATATATATAGTCGCGGCTGGCGCTTCAAAATTTGTTGTAGAAAGGTTATGGGGATTCTCATTGGCATAGCCATTTGCGGCCAGAAATGCGGTTGGATCGGCGGCACTCAAACCAGTAGTATCGATATTGGCGTCGGTTGCATTGAACGATATGGTCATACGATCTGAATCACCGGTCAATGAAACATATTCCGGCAACACCAAATAAAAAGATATTCCGGCTCCTCCCGCTCCCCAAACAGAGAAAATCCCGGCATCAACGGCGTCATTGGCTACGGTCCGGGGAAGACCCTGCAGAACATTTCCAAATACCAAATCCTTCACGGCGGTGACCGATAAGGCGGCCAGCACGGTCGCGGTAGCTTGGCCGTTAGCTACATCCTGGGCGACAAGATCGTCTGAGACCATCGCCAAAAGGCCCAAAATGGTAATCACAATGATAGAATAACGCCGATGATTATTGCACAAAGTGCCCATGTTACTCTCCAAAAAATTTATCCCTTTGGCCGTCTGCCTCCAGACGGGAATACTCTTCCTGATTATTTCATCGTCCGTTTCGTCCGGTTTTTCCACAATAGGAGCAATGAAAACAGATGACCGAGGTGAGGTTGTCTGATAGGTGAACAGGATTAAAGGAATTGGAGGGATTACAAGCCAGTCGGGGTGACCGTCAGGACAATTACTGCTGAATAATTGCCCGGCCTTTGGTTAATCTTGGGGATCGTCATCCCCCCCAACCAGATCGTCAGGCCGTTTGCCCCAAGGCGATAGGTGATAGAATGCCATGGATTGAGGTCATCATTACCGGGTTCACTTTGATCCGGCGAGGAACTGGAGTCCATAGCGCAGTCGGTTGTGGTAAAAACCATCTGCATATTACTCGTTCCGCTATTCATATAAGTCGGCAGGGAAAAATCGATACTCATTTCGTCCCCCGCAATTCCGCTGATATGAAATTCAGCCGCCGCACCGGCAGACCTTTTGGAGATAACCTTGGGTACGCCCGGAAGCATATTCCCAAGCGTCAGATTATTGATAACGGTAATATTTTGAGCCCAACTGTTAGCTGGCGCCACCAGAATTGAACCAAAGATAATTATGATGCAAAATAGGTATCTCATTATTGACCGCCTTAGGACTAATATCCTTGAATACGGCGGCCTAAGTCAAGTAAGAATTAATTTACTGAAACGGATATATTATTCTGACCAGAACCGGTTTTTCTCCGAACGGTTTCTGAGGCAGGTACTGATTGAGGTTGACCAGAGCGGTTAGCCCGGACGAGGCGTCACCCAAAACAATTCCCCGGTCATCAAGGATTTGCTTGTTATGAAATATTTGAATCTGCTTATTTTGATATTCGATAGAAACCGAGGCGATCCCAGCAGGTGCCAAACGGAGAATATAATATTTTGATGATTCATCTGATCTCAAATTTGCCGCTTTCAGGATAATTTCTTTGAGCGAATTATTGGAAGCATCAAGGCGACTCAGGCCGGTTCGATTGGCGACATGGGCGGAAACAGATATGGCCCCGCTGGCTGAACTGCGGAACGATTCCGCCTGAATTGATTGGCACAGGGATAGCCCTAAGGATACAACCAGCAGTAGATATGAAAAAATCACAGTTTGGCGCATAACGGTATTTGATGTAACCCAGATTTGTAAAAACGAGGTACATCAAAATAATACCGCCAACGCCAAAAATGTCAAGCATTAACGATTGTTCGCTCTTCTATATGAGCGAATATGTCCTGCTACTGAACAGCGTTAGTTGCCGGTATAGACCACCGTCAAGACAACATCCCCGCTGTAATCGCCACTCGTCTGCGAGATTGTCGGCAGAGCCATTCCACCGAGCCATACTCTCAGAACTCCACCAATTCCGATATTGGTCGTCGAGATAGCGTTTGGATTTAAGATCCCCACCGGAGCCGACTGCCCTCCACCGGTTCCGTCATCGAACGAACCATCGGAAAACCCAAAGGCGATCAGCATAACACCGAGCGAATCGGCGGTATAGAGATTGGTCGGCAAACTGAAATCGACCGTTATCTCTGCTATCGGAGTTCCGGTAACGGTATATTCTCCGGCATCGGCGGCGGTCGATTTATCAACCGATTTGTTTATCCCCGGTGTCACCGTTCCAAAAAGGAGATTATGCGACCCGACCACAGACAATGCAGATATAACCGTTGCCGTTGCTTGAATCGTTCCTTGTTCCTGCGCCGAAAGCTGCGGACCTACCATAGCTAGCAGTACAAAAACCGACGCAAGAGTTCTGAAAAATCTATTCATACTCAGGCTCCACTTAAGATTAAGAGTTTCCGAGTAACCTAATTGCAAAGACAATGCCGACCGTTTAGACGTTGTTTAAGTTTTTGTCTGATAAAGAATTAAATGGCTTTGCCGGTAATTTTGGGGGATCAAATTATGATTCGAATATGGGACGATTCCCATACTCGACAAATCGAAACCTACTATTATTCAGATAAAATAATTGCATCAACCGGCTAAATATTCAAACCGGAAATCCGATAACTAAAACGACAACGTCTGTTCAAAATTAGAACAAAATTGAACAGAGTGAAACATGGCAACAAGGACATTTTCAAAATCGGATTTTGAAAGGTCAACTTTATGCCGAATCGATCGGCGCACATATTACTGCTTTTCATTCTGATCCAGATTAGCCAGATAGCCGCGGCCCAGGATTCTCTCTGGACGGCCAACTTCGGCGGATCATCCAACGAATCAGGCTGTTCAGCTATTCAGCTATCTGACGGCGACATCGTCATGATCGGATCGACCTATTCCTACGGAGCGGGCGACCACGATATCTATCTCATCAAAACTGACTCAACCGGTATTCTCCAATGGGCCCAAACCTTCGGTGGTACCGAAACCGACTATGGGTACGACCTGGCTGAAACATCTGATGGCGGGTTGATCTTGGTTGGTTCAACCAGATCATCCGGTGCCGGGGGGCGCGACGTCTATCTAATCAAGACCGATTCCGGCGGCATCGAACAATGGAGCAAAACTTACGGCGGTGCGTCCAACGACGAAGGATTCTCGGTCCGTGAAGTTTACGACAAAGGATTTGCCATCTGCGGCACGACCGCATCATACGGAACCAACGGCGATATCTATCTCATTCGCACCGACAGCCTCGGCGACAGTCTCTGGACCAAAACTTACGGTGGGAGTGCGGGGGAAGCGGGAGCGACCGTTCGCATCACCTCCGATAGCGGCTTTGTCCTGGTTGGTACGACCGGATCATACGGAGCCGGTTACTCAAGCATCTACCTC
>JAUUYJ010000217.1 GCA_030588275.1 Candidatus Zixiibacteriota bacterium
ATCAGAACCGCTTCGATATACTCTTTTCTTCCCACCTGAAACAGAAATTTCTCGGTTCCATCCGGGCTGCTTATCTGATCCGCCACAGACGGAAGGGTAACTTTAGCTTTGAGATCCAGCTCCGTCCTGAAATCTTTTTTCAGATCTGTCATTTGGTCAAAATCAAAAAGCAGGCTGTTATATATCCACTTATATATCTGCCGTCCATGAAACGGCTTAAAATTGAGGTCGGAGGCAAATTGGGCCAGCTCCGCCTTGGTTTTTCCACAAAGGTTTATCTTGGTTTCCATAATGAAATCAATGTAGGGATGATAAAAAAAAGAGCAAGGGCAAATTTCTCTAAAGATTGGAGACCAACCTGGTCGATCATATTAGCAATGGCAATTAGCCCGGAACCAGGGAGAGATAGCATGCAAATATATGACAATATCTTAATCGGAATCAATCGTGCCTTTGACCGACACAATCGAACTGTCGGTCGAATCAATCGCAGGCAAGTCGCCGAAGGATTTGTCGATATGATGCAAGCTGACAAATCGGTTCGAGCCAACATAAAAGTTAGCCGGGCACAGAACCAAATGACCCGCTCACTTTTGGATATTTACGGATAAAACCGTCTTAATAAACAGCCTTCGAGCCGATCAATCCAAACGCTATTTAAGCTTCTTTTCTATCCTGGCAATCGCCTTGGCCAACTTATCAACCTTCTGGGTGAGACTGTCGAAATCTTTCTTCTTGGCCATCATCAGGTTGTCTTTACTTTTTTCAAACTGCTTGACAAATTTGGCCGAGGCATCACGAGTAGTTTTTTCAGCCTTTTCCAGCAGTTCCAAAACCGCTTCTTTCTTGTCTGATTTTTCGACTTCGCCAGATTTAACCAGCGACTCAACCAATCCTTCCGCTTTCTTGCGGGTCAGGGCGGCGAATCCAACCCCGGCCAGAACGGTATTTTTAAGTAAACTCATCGATTTGTTACCTCCGGTTTTTATTACAGCCCGTAAGACATCCAATGATCCCTCACCGTCCGCCCACTGGCTGGCATTTCCACTAATAATCGAAGTTAAAACCGAAACCGTAATATCTTCCCCACTATCAGAATCAAACGCTTTGAACTGCTGGTCTGCTTTGACCATACGCAAGAGATCCTCAAGGAGAATAAACTGTTTAGTTTCGGTATCATACAAACGTCGATTGCGGTATCTCTTTATAACTTTCACATTCATATTATAGTGCATTGCACAATAAAGTCAACAAAAAAATACCCTCGCCAGATATGGCGAGGGTTAAAGAAAACTGTATTACTATCCTTTGCCGACTGACAACAGAACAATGTTGACAATTTCAAGTAATCGTTCACAGCTAAACGGCTTTTTGATAAACATATCCCCACCAACCTGAAACGATCTCCCCTGATCATCTTTGGAATCTTTGCCGGTCAAAAAGATAACCGGTGTATTGGCCATTTCAGGATCTTCTTTGATCTGATTACAGACCTGGTACCCATCGGTTCCGGGCATCATGATATCAAGAAGTATCAAATCCGGCCGAACTTTTCGAGCCATCTCAACCGCCTGATTCGGATTATTTTCAACTTTTACCGTATATCCTGCATTATCGAGAAAGACATCAACTATTTCGGTGATTTCAGGCTCGTCATCAATTACCATTATTATGGCCGGTTTGACAGCGGACGAGGTTTTCATGCGTAACTCCTGCTTTAGGCTTGGTACAGATCAACCCTTCGATCCCCAAAAAGGTTGTTGAATTCGTTTACATCTTTGATATCGGCCAGTTCCGGCTTAATCTTAACAACTCCAAACCGTTCTTCGCTCGCGGTATAGCTGAGAATACGCCCCCCCCGATTATCGGTTACTTGAGACCGACCGGAAAAACTGAGATCGGCAAACCGGTTCTTCTCGAGTCCACTCCGATTGGCCATTGCGATAAAAACTCCATTTTCAAGCGAACGGGTTACATGCGCATCCTGGCAATATTCCATCACCAAATTGGATGGATGACAGATTATCTGCGCCTTTTTTATCGCCAATGATCGAGCCGCTTCCGGGAAAATCCAGTCAAAGCAGATCATCAATCCAATCCGCACACCGCGCCACTTAAAAACTTTAAAACCGCTGTTTCCCGGTTCAAAGATAAACTTCTCACGATAGAACAGATGCGTCTTACGATAGATATGATGGTCACCCTCTGGCGTCGTCAAAGCGGCCGAATTGAACAATTTGCCACGCGATAATTCGGGGAATCCCCAGACAATCGCCCCGCCGGTTTTGACCGCCAATTCTTCAATAAACGAAAATGTCTCTCCCCCCTTTTTATCAGCGATATCAAACGCCTCCTCTTTGGATGAAAAGTTGTACCCGGAACTGCACAACTCCGGCAGGACAGCCAGATCGAATTTACGCCTTCTGAGAAACCGTCCGATTGTTTTTAGATTTTTACTCTTATCTCCCAGAACGGGACGAAACTGCAGAATCCCTACTTTCATTTATCCCTCCGCAAGCATCCAAAAACCTGAAAATACTTACCGATTAAAATATTTTTATTGAGCCGTAATCCTCACCGGGGGTAACAAATATATTGCAATAGACTCAGGACGGCTCTATTTTCAACCAAATGAACGAAACGGAAAAAAATATAAAGATCATTGCCACCAATCGCAAGGCTTTCTATCAGTATGAGATACTGAAAAAATTTGAAGCCGGTCTGTCTCTGATGGGAAGCGAGGTCAAGTCGCTTAGAAACGGCAAGGTCCAACTGGCCGACTGCTATGCGGTCGTCGAGGATAGTGAGGTGTTTCTGTTAAACCTTCATATCAGCCTGTACGACATGGCCCACGCCGAAAATCATGAACCGACACGGCGACGAAAACTTCTTCTCAATAGAAAAGAGATCGGCAAGCTGTGGGGCGCCGTCAATGAAAAGGGCTGTACCATTGTGCTGTTGAAAATTTATTTTAAGGGACCGTATGCCAAAGTAGAGATTGCCACCGCTCGCGGTAAGAGACAGTATGACAAAAGGCAAACCATCGCCCGCCGAGATGCCGACCGCGAAATTGCTCGCAAATTGAAAGATGATCGCTGATGAGAAAGGTCATCCTGTCCATATTAGCTCTATTCTTTTTGGTATCATTATCAACTGCCGATCAGACGATCAAAGTTAAAACATCCGGCGGAACCGAAAAGATACAAGCAATCGGAAAAGATGACCGCCTCAGCTATAGCCTCTCAGAATTACAATCGGTTCTGGGGGGGGATTTAAAATGGCGGCAACCGGGAATTTCTGTCGCTTACAACCTTGATACTGCCCGCTTCGTTTTTACCATCGGCTCACCATATATTACCCTAAACGACACGATATTTAACCTCGTTGTCCCGGTGACAGTCGTTCGTGGTGAACTGTTCGTTCCCGCCGCGACCTTCACCCCACTTCTTGATCTAATCCGCCCCGAGAATATTTCATGGGATGGCTCGGCCAAAACGATCCGTGTCAACGCCGAGTGGTTTAACATTACCGACATAAATATTTCCGCCAAGCAGAACGGCCTGTTGATTGAAATATTTATGACCTCCCCGTTAAATTTTGAGATCTACGAATCGGAAGGAAACTGGCTCAATATCGACTTCCCCGAAGCCAGAATTGACCGTGCCAAGATTCTTTCACCATCCAATCGAACCTACCTGCGCAAAATAAACGCCTTTCAATTTGATGCCTCCGCCCAGATATCTTTTCGCCTCAGACGGGGATACAAAAATTTCCATCACACGTATAAAACCAATCCGGGGCGGCTTCAGATTGCAATTGAGTCAGAATCATTTACCGCCGACAGTTCGCTGGTTGGAAGCGGACGGATCGGCCCGGACGAAAAAATCGACGTCATCGTTATTGATGCCGGTCATGGTGGGACCGATTTTGGAGCGATCGGACGACACAAGAAAACTCGCGAAAAACAGATCACCCTTGAGATTGCTCAGGAACTGGCCAAGATGATCCGCAAGGATAAACAGTTCAAAGTAATCATGACCCGCACCAAAGACCGTTACGTCTCCCTCAATCAACGGGCCAAGATAGCCAACGATGCCAAGGCGGACCTGTTCATCTCGATCCATTGCAACTCATCGACCAAAAAGTCGGCCAACGGACATCAGGTTTTCTATCTGGCACCAGCCAAAAGTGACGCCGCACGAGCCGTCGCCCAGTTTGAAAACGCACCGTTTTTGATTGATGAATCAGGGTTGGACAAAAACAACGAAAACGATCTCGCCTTTATTCTAAACGATATGATCCAGACCGAATTTATTACCGAATCGGCCGACCTCGCCTATATGGCCGATCTGGAGATGCGTAAAAGGCTCAAGATAAAATCACGCAATGTCGATCATGCTGCCTTCTTTGTTCTCAATCGAGTTTATATGCCATCCATTCTGGTTGAGTCCGCATTTCTATCAAACAAGAATGAAGAGAAGAAACTGCGCAGTAGTAGCTTTCGTAAAAAAGTTGCCACCTCAATCTATGAAGCGATCAAACGGTTTAAAGCGAAGTACGAAAGGATCTGATCACCAATGCCCAAGCGACCGATTGGAATTTTTGATTCCGGAGTCGGCGGGCTGACCGTCGTCTCGGAAATATTCAAACAGTTACCGAACGAAGAGATTGTTTACTTTGGTGATGTCGGACG
>JAUUYJ010000106.1 GCA_030588275.1 Candidatus Zixiibacteriota bacterium
AAACCGTCCTCGTTCAAGAGGAAACGGCGCAAATCAAAAACTCCGGCTCTCGATCATTTTGGTCGTGACCTTACCGAAATGGCCCGCCGGGGCCGACTCGATCCGATCATCGGACGCCAGAATGAAATCGAACGGGTTACCCAGATTCTCTCCCGTCGCAAAAAGAACAATCCGGTCTTAATCGGCGAACCGGGTGTTGGCAAAACCGCTATCGTCGAAGGGTTAGCCCAACGGATCACCGAAGGGAAAGTTCCTCAAACGTTGGAAGGTAAACGGGTTGTTACACTTGATATGGCCTCTCTGGTCGCCGGAACCAAATACCGGGGACAGTTTGAAGAACGTCTCAAATCGGTCATGACCGAAATCATGAACTCCCGCGACGTTATTATCTTTATTGATGAGTTGCACACCATCGTCGGTGCTGGTGGTGCCGAAGGTTCACTGGATGCTTCCAATATATTCAAACCGGCTCTGTCACGCGGTGAACTGCAATGTATCGGAGCCACGACTCTCAATGAATTCCGTAAATACATCGAAAAAGATGGAGCTTTGGAGCGTCGTTTCCAAATGGTTATGGTCGAGCAACCGAACGAAAAGGATACTATCGAAATCCTCAAAGGGTTGCGTCCCCGCTACGAAGAACATCATAAGATCAAAATCTCCGACGAAGCTGTCGAGGAATCGGTCAAGCTGTCCAGCCGTTATATTTCCGGCAAATTCCAGCCGGATAAATCGATCGACGTCATGGATGAGGCTGGCTCGCGAGCCCACCTTGCCTCCTATACCAAGCCAAAAGAGTTTTCCGAAATCGAAACTGAAATTTCTGAGCTGGCCGAGAATAAGGAAGATGCGGTCAAGAATCAGGCGTTTGAAACTGCCGCTTAATATCGGGACGAACTAAAGTTCAAAAAGGAAAAACTGGCTGAGATGCAAAAGGCCTGGTCCCAGCAACGTGAAAAAGAACAGATTTCGTTAACCGGTGAGGATATCGCTTTAGTCGTTTCGAGCATTACCGGTATTCCCCTTTTCCGGCTTGAGGAAAAAGAATCAAAGCGTCTCCTGCGGATGGAAGAATCGCTCAAAAAGCGGATCATCGGTCAGGATGAGGCAATCAGCGTTATCACCCGAGCGATTCGTCGTTCACGCGCTGGTCTTGGCGACCCGCGTCGCCCGATTGGATCATTTTTATTCCTCGGACCAACCGGTGTCGGGAAAACCGAACTAACCCGCCAACTGTCCGATTTTCTTTTTGAAGATGCCGAATCATTAGTTCGGATCGACATGTCGGAATATATGGAAAAATTTGCCGTCTCCCGACTGATCGGAGCCCCTCCCGGGTACGTCGGTTACGAAGAGGGTGGCCAGCTAACCGAACGGGTTCGTCGCAAACCGTATTCAGTTGTCCTTCTTGATGAAATCGAAAAAGCTCATCCGGAAGTGTTTAACATCCTCCTCCAATTATTGGATGACGGCCAACTGACCGACAGCTTCGGCAGAAAAGTTGATTTCAAAAATACCGTTATCATTATGACCTCAAATATCGGAACCAAGCAACTCGGTGCCGAAAAGAAGGTCGGCTTCGCCACTACTGAAGGCGGCCCCGATCATGACTCAATAAAGAAAACGATTAACGATGAGTTACGGAAAATTTTCAACCCGGAACTTCTCAATCGTATTGATGAAACGGTTATTTTCCAATCGTTGACGATTGATGATATCATGGAAATCATCGATATTCTCCTACTCGACCTGGCCAATCGTCTGGCCGATAAGGGGATATCTTTCAACTTCACCGAAGAGGGCAAAAAGTGGTTGGCCCAAAAAGGGTTTGAACCAGCCTTTGGTGCCCGCCCCCTTAAGCGAGCGATTCAAAAATATCTGGAAGATCCGTTGGCTGAGGAGATCCTGCGTGGTCAATATGCCGGTGATGTTGAGCTTGAAATTGATGTCAATGAGGAAACCGATCTGCTCAAGTTTGATTTCAAGCGTGGCGGTTCGGCTAAAAAAGAATCAGAGAAACAGACCGATTCTGTTAACTCCTAGGCAGATGTTGGAGTGCAACGACGTACAGCTGCCTACCCCCCCCCTTGCGGGGGTGAATATTTTTAGAGCAAGTAGGAGCGAAAGCGATTCGATCCCGTAGAGCGTAATCCCTAAGGGGCGTACTGGTTCCTATCCCTGAGCTTAGCGAATGAAGTTATTGCAAAAAGCCGGAGGAGTTCCCCTCCGGTTTTTTATATCGAGCAAGATCGAGCCTATTTATCGCTTGCTTTATTTTACCAATTCTTTATACTTAGAGGCTCGAATCGATAATTGACGAGACAAGCGGTAACAAAGAAGAATAGCGTAACGAATTTTAGAAGGATTTAGACAATGGCACACAAAAAAGGTGTAGGTTCCTCCAAGAACGGTCGTGACTCAAACGGCCAAAGACGCGGCGTAAAAGTTTATGGTGGCCAGGCAATCCCGGCCGGATCGATTCTCGTTCGCCAATGCGGATCGCGGATTTTAGCTGGTGACAATGTTGGCATCGGCAAAGACTGGACCTTGTTTGCCAAGATCACCGGCGTCGTCAAATATGAGCGTGTCGGCAAAGACCGCAAAAAAGTCTCCGTCCTTCAGTAACACGGACTAATCCGTTTTTGACAAACGAGCCGGTGCTGGGCTGATAGTTTTGCATATGTAGGTTGAGACTGGCGGTACAAAAAATTCAAAACCCCACTTCATATGAAGCGGGGTTTTTTTGTTGGGTGGGGGTGGGGGAACATTAGGAGTAAAGCGGGATATGATAAGCTATTCGGACAGTCATTGACTGGTTCTTCAATAGAATTAATTTCCCCGCATCCGCTTGCCTTTCGTCGTATTTATCTTACCTTTTCTAACTACAACGACTAACTGACATACCATGATCGAACTAAACAACTTTATCCACAATGGAACCAAGGCAATCAGGCCGTATATCGCCGGCGTTCCCGGCTTTATCGAACAGCTCGACCAACCGGGCCAACTTGAAACAACCTCTCTGCGTTCCAAGTCACCGGAGCAGTACATCCGCAATATGTTGGCAGTCGCGGTTCTCAATCGGATTAACCGCCAATCGTTTCTGCAAACGGAGCGAAAAATAATCGTCCTGCCGGACTGTCTCAAAAATTATGGCACTCATGACTGTTGCAAAGCGGACAACGGCAACGATTACGCCTGCACTCAATGCCACGCCGATTGCATCGTCTTCGAGGCGGTCGAGCGGTTCGGCAACAGCCACACTTCAATCATTTTAGAACCGGAAGATATGGACAGTTATTTCAAACAGGTGCGCCGAGATCATGGCACCGTTGGCGTCATCGGGATCGCCTGTGCCCTGACCCTTCTTTCCGGATTTGCCAAAACGCTGAGGTATGGTCACCCAACGCAGGGTCTCTTTCTCAATTATTCCAGTTGTGCGCATCATTGGTCCAACCCGGGACAAAACAGCTCCTTTTCGTTTCATCGCTTAGGCCAGATTGTGGAAAACCGCCAGACGACCGAGTTTGACTCAGCCCCAACCACCGCTCCAACCTATTCACTTTCAGGCAAAAACGGTTCTTCCAATGAATTCTATAACATTCTGGATCGTTTAGCCGTCGAATTTGAAACGGATATTCTGCCATATTATATTGAGATGAATCCGTTAGCCGACATCTTCGAACTATCACAGGAGATCATCGAAGATCTCGTCCCCGACCCAATCGCTCGCGAAGAAAGTTAGCCCCAATAAGCGGGGTTTCAAAAATAAATTGCCCCGGCAAGAAGAGGTGCAAATAAAAATAACCAGGAATACCATAACTGCTTGCAACCAGCACCTTCATTATGCTATTTTCAACTCCCGGAATAGTTAGATAAATGTGACAAAATTAAGAGGTAACGATGAAAATAAATAACGATCAGATAGAAAATATTGTCGACTCCATAGTTGATCGCTTTGGTGAACCCGAACGTCACCGGATTAGACGAGGCCTCACCGGTGTCGCCAACCTCTGGACCGAAGATGATGGCGACAGTTCGCAATTTGAATCTTTTTGTCGCGACAATTTTATTCCGGCCGGTGATCGCCTGACTCAAATGTTTGACAAACTGGATGAGTATTTTGAAGCACTGGATGGCCATTTCAATTCGATGGCTCAGGACTTACAAATGAATATCCATCTTGATCGGGGAGAACTAACCGAGATTGACAATATCTTTGGAGCCTTTGATGCCGCCTCGCATCTTGATGACGATCTATACAAAAATAAAATAGCCTTTCAGGTTCTGCTCAATTTCCCTCGCCAGACTCTTCAGGAAAAAAATGATCAGGGTGCCGATTGGACCAATCGTCAATGGGGCATGGCCCGCCTGGGAGATAGATTTCCCGCCCGCGTTCCAGCCGATCTGCAACAATCATTATCTGACATCATAACCGCTGGCGAAACATACATAGCACAGTACAACATTCATCTGGGAAATTTAATTGGAGAAGACAAAAAGGAAAACCTCTTTCCAAAAGATTTGGTTCTCATCAGCCATTGGGGTTTACGAGATGAACTCAAATCCAATTACGCATCTGGTGATGGGTTGGAAAAGCAGGAGATAATTTATAAGGTGATGGAACGGATCATAGCTCAGGAAATTCCCAGCCTGGCGATCAATAATCCAAACATGAAATGGAATCCGTACAACAACCTTCTGACCTCCGATGGTATTGAAGCCGGCGGGCTTAGTGAAACCGACGAACGCTACCAGCATATCCTGAACATTTTTCATGGAATGCAAAAGATCGACAAGTTTTATCCTGAGTACCCCACCTATATCCAGCGCAAATTTGACCTTGAGCGCGAGATATCAGAACAGGAGATTGAAAAGCTATTCACCCAACTGTTGTCCTCCCCTCAGCTAAAGCAGGTTGGCAAATTAATTGAAAAACGGGTCGGCCGAAAATTGCAACCGTTCGACATTTGGTACGATGGATTTAAATCACGCAGTTCAATCTCAGGAAAAAAACTGGATCAAATGGCGGCTGACAAATATTCCAACCTGGCCAAGTTCGCCAGCGGGATAGAAACCATTCTGTGCGACCTAAAATTTCCGCCCGATAGAGCGAAATTTATCGCTCCCCATATCGCAGTCGATCCGGCCCGTGGTGCCGGACATGCCTGGGGTGCCAATATGAAAAAAGGGATCTCCCGTTTGCGAACCCGTGTCCCGCAATCAGGGATGGATTATCAGGGGTTTAATATTGCCGCCCACGAACTGGGGCATTGTGTCGAGCAAACCATTTCACTTCAGAATCTTCCGTATCATTTCAATCAGGGTGTGCCAACTTCCGGTTTTTCCGAAGCGTTCGCCTTTATCTTTCAGGATCGTGATATGGATATGTTGGGATATAATTCTGAAAACGGGACTGATGATCAGGCGGGATATCTCAAGAGCCTTGATATCTTTTGGGGAACGGCTGAAATTATGGCGGTTTCGTTACTTGATATCAAAATCTGGAACTGGATGTACGAAAACCCCAAAGCGACTGCCGAGCAGTTAAAAATAGCAACGATTTCAGCGGCGCAGGAAATTTGGAATCGCTTTTTTGCCGATATTTTTGGTTCGCACGACGCCACAATTCTTGGAATCTATTCACATATGATTGCCTACCCGCTCTATCTGGCCGAGTACCCACTGGGACACCTGATACAATTTCAGATAGAAAAGCATATTGAAGACAAGAATCTGGGTGTGGAGATGGAGAGGATTTGTTCCGCCGGAAATATTCTGCCCCAACTCTGGATGCAAAAGGCAGTTGGCCAAAATATCTCTACTGTGCCGATGTTATCCGCCGTCGATGATGCCTTAAATATTTTGGATAAATAATCTTATAAGCGATCAAAGAGAATGCGAATATGGAGGTATCCCATATGACCAGAACATTAACGTTTTTCATCTGTGGCCTGTGTGGCCTGTGCGCCCCGTTTTTGATTGTCGGATGCAACTCCGGAAATGATCAAGCAAATAATGAAACTCAAGCGGAAGAAAAAATGACCCAGATTTCAGTCTCTCTACTACATCAAATGGTCGAATCGAATCAGAAATTATTCTTACTCGATGTCCGCACCGAGCCAGAATTCGACGACACCCGGCTATCATTCACCGACCTCAGAATTTCATACGACAGCCTCAAAGATGCTTTGGATCAACTCCCGGAAGACAAAGCCATCTATATCTACTGCTTTTGCCGTTCGGGACGGCGCAGTGATATCGCCGCAGAAATCCTTAGGCAAAATGGATATATCAATGCCATCAACGTCACCGGCGGTATCATCGCCTGGGGCGATGCCGGTTACAATGTCGTCCGAGGATCAGATCAATAACCAGGGCGGTTTTTATTCAGGCCGAATTCGGTTTATAGATTGTCGCAATAATCGCCCCGGCCAACATCATCATAATCGGGTAACCGATAATCCACCCGACAACCCAGGATGTTGGGTAAGGAAAGACCGCATAATTTATCAACGACGCCGAGACCGAAAAGGTAATACCAACATACAGGCCAAAGCGAACCCCTTCACCCATCCCTTTATTTTCATACCCTTTGGTAAAAATGTAGCAGAACCCAAAAGCAAGAATCAGAAATCCCAGAATCATCCAGATAATAAAATCACCCGCTCCAGCCTCACCGCGCAACAGATCCTGACTCTGTTGATAAAAGTCACCCATTATGTAAGTATGGAAAATCCCTTCAGCCAAAAACAGATAGACAAAAACTGCCAACGATCCAATGATGTATCGACCTTTGTTCATTCTTTGGTTCCTTCTGTGAATGGTTTGCAATTTATACGATTACTGGCTTGATTTCGCGGTTCGAAATCGGGCATCATTATCAAAAGACCGGCGACATTCTTTATTTCACCACTTCCCCTCACTAATGAAAATAAAATTATCGTTTAATTATACCAATGACTGTCGTCATCATCACCCATATTAAAAAAACCGGATCAAATCGCAACCATTAAACTAAATCCGGGCGGCCAGTATTTTGATAAGCAAACCGTTTCAACCGAATCAGACCGCTTCCGCTATGAATCAATTTTTGACACCGGCCGGATCGGAACCATGCCACAATACCAATCGGCAACAAAGCCCAGGCAATTTCACAATAACTTCATAAAATATTTATTAGTAAAATTTGTCGTCTGACATTCCATATAGATGTTGAAGCAAACCCGCTATAGATCAATCTGTAGTAGTCGGAAAAGGCGGATGATAATAAAAACTGTTTGACTACGGTTTATTGTAAACCATATTGCACCTTCCACCACAAACGTCTCGCTTATCAAAGTTGCTAATTAATAGCTGACACGAATTTTTTAAAATGGGAATAGCGAATTAGATACCAATGGCAATAAACGGCATGAAAATAAAAAACCATGACGGCGATCAATACCGCAGGATTTTGATTCTGGGAAACGGTGGGAGCGGGAAATCAACTTTGGCCCGGGAGATCGGATCAATCCTCAATCTCCCGATTGTCCATCTTGATCAACAATTTTGGCAACCGGGATGGACCAAGCCAGACATTGATAGCTGGAGAACAAAAGTATCTAATATGGCAAAAGAAGACTCCTGGGTCATGGATGGTAATTTTGGCTCCACCTTTGATATTCGACTACCGCGTGCCGACCTGATTATCTTTTTGGATTTTAATCCTCTCTACTGCTTGTATAAAGTCTTCAGACGACGCCTGAAAAATCGTGGCAAAATCCGGCCCGACATGGCACCCGGATGCGCCGAACAGGTTGATTGGGAATTCATCAAATGGATATTGAGCTACAACCATTCTTCAAAGGTCAGTCTTCTGTCCGCTTTTGAAAAATTTCACTGTACCAATAAATTAATAACAGTTCAAACCAGAAAAGATATCGACATATTTTTGGCAATGCTTTCCCGAATGTAGCTATTACTGCACAGGTATCAATAGCAAAACGCTCCCCAAAGCAGAGTGAGAACCGGTCATCTCTGGAATCAAATCATAAATTGGCCAGAAGCTCGCGACAGCCTGAAAGTGGCAACGCCACCCCATGCACTACGCTCAGGGGTAAGAAAACCCCGCCGGGGAGACGGGGTTCTTGATCGATGGGTAAAGATTGAGGGGGTAAATCTGATTCTATGCTATTGCAAATTACTTGCCGAGTCGT
>JAUUYJ010000069.1 GCA_030588275.1 Candidatus Zixiibacteriota bacterium
ACATCGATGAACTGAATGTCATCTTTATGCTCGGCCCATGTAGCATCGTCGGTGATATCAACCTGATAGAAATAAAATCCGCTTTGGGCGGTAAAGCTGAAATCTTCAACTACGATAAAAGTGCCGGATACGATACAGCCAAGAGCGATGAAAGCTAAGGCTGTAATCGTCACGGCAGACAGCTTGGTTATAATTTTCTTCATTTGAAGATCACCTCCTTAATAGGCGCCAAGATAATAGTTAACTCCGGCGGTGACAAAGACCGCCTTCTTTGATCCTTCTTCCTGAGGGGCAATGATTGCCTTACCTCGGATATCGATATCAAAAGCGGAAGAGAAACCGAAGGCAAAACCGACCCCGCCGGAAAAACCGAGTTTGGAATTATCGTACCCGGTATCATTATTTTCGATTTTGTACGAGGCGATTCCACCGTGCATGTACGGCTTAAAGCCCAGTTTGCCCAAGCCGCTCCCAAGCGTCAAATCAATTCCGTAAGATTTGATTTTGGAACCTTCAATCCCCAGCTCGATCCCTTCAAACGGGTCCGGATCGCCCCATTTTCCAAAAGTAACATTCGGTTCAATGGCGACCATCGGCAAAAGTTTAAAGCGGACCAAAAAGCCGTAGGCCGAACCTTTTTCCTGATCATCCTGAACGACCGGGTAGTTGAGACCGGCAAATGCTCCAAAACCAAAGCTCGGAGCCTGAGCCGACACCGATCCCCCAATAATAAAAAGGGTGGCCAGAATCATCAAAGCCCGAATTAGCCAGGTTTGAGGCATGAGAATCAGATTAATCTGCTTCATCTAAGTACCTCCTGCTATGAATTATGATTTGAGAACAATAAGATGTATAAGAAACAGTACCGAACTATCAGTCCAAAGTCAAAGAGTTAATAACTATTCTGCCGGAGTGCAGAATAGATACGGTGCTGGTGATGCTCATATTGGAATGAGTAACTGAGGAATATCTCATTAGCATCAACCTAACGCTGTAACAAGTCAGATTTCAACCGAATATGGGGCTAATATATTATCCAGTCATCCATTTTGAAATTCAGGGAAAAGTTGCAAAATCTGTTCAAAAGCAACCATGATTGGGAAATAAACCATCAAATATAGGAAAGAGACCTTACAAAATGGCCGACTAAGTTTCAACTGTTCAAAAGTTGAAACTACCGGCTGTTGCGTAAGGTTAAGCTATTCAACCCGTTGTGGTCAGGGGTCAAGAATCTGTGCCGTTCGACCGGTCGGGGCATGCAAATTGCATTGTTCTGACCTTAAAGAACAGGTAATTTTTGACCGATATTATGGAGCAGGGGCAAGCCTCACTTCATTATATCAAATTGAAGGCAGGTTGGAATGGCCCCGAAGAAAAAGGAGACCTACAAAAAGCCCAAGAAGATTTGTTGGCATTTGTACAGTCTGCAGACGCTGGGCCCGGAAAAATTTATCAAGGTTATAAATAAGATATTGCGGCGCGATTTTATGGTTATCAAATAGTTGCCAAAATGATGATTTAAGAGTCGTTTCCATTTCTTTTTGCCTTGACAGTCTCGATCCGGGACAGTATAATTGGTCGATTTTTAGGAAGTGGAAAGTTGGAACTTTTCTAAAAGAGCGTATGCAAAAAAATAATATTACATTTGTCGTTTTCCCCAACAATGGGAACGAGCCGAAACAATTCTCCGTGCCAGTCAAGCTTCTCTGGACGGTTGGGGTATGTTCGGTTATTTTTGTTATGGCTAATCTGTTTCTGATGGCCGACTATTTTGATGGTCGGGTCGATCAGGCACGCCTTGATAAGCTAACTCGCGAAAATGGTTTGATTGCTCGGCAGTACACCGAGTTGAAGAAATCTATCGGTGATATCCGAGATGATTATTCAGTTCTGGTGGCTAAGGAAGAGGCGATCAGGACGATCTTTGACTTACCGGAAATCGACACCGAGGCAAGACAGCTTGGTATTGGTGGTCCGACCGACCCCGATCTGGCCTCGATCACTCCGGCAACGGCAACCGCACTGGCGGTGACCGCCGAGGTGGAAGGGTTGGCCCGGTTATCTCAATTTGAAAAAGCCCGCTATCAGGAAGTTTTTGATATTCTGGCTGACAAGCGGGAGCTTTTGGACCATACACCATCGATTATGCCGACCCGAGGTTATATTTCACGCGGCTACGGTCGTAAAATTGATCCGTTTACCGGTATCAAAAGGCTCCACCCTGGAATGGATATCGCCAACAAAACTGGTACGCCGATCTATGCCCCCGCCGATGGCCGGATCGCTTCAGTTCGGGTGAATGGTGGAATGGGTAAAATGGTCGTCATTGATCATGGCTACGGCATGAAGACCCGCTACGGGCATCTGAACAAGTATGCTATCAAGGTTGGCCAAAGGGTCAAGCGGGGCGAACTGATTGCTTATATGGGTAACACCGGTTATTCAACCGGGCCGCACCTTCATTATGAACTGCTCATAAATGGGAAGTCGGTCAATCCGTACAAGTATATCCTGAATAAATAATCAGCAATTGCCAGAAAATTTTAAAAAAAGCCTCGCTTTAGCGAGGCTTTTTTGTGTCTCTTTTTTGTGTCATCGCCAAGTTAGCTCCAAAACGAGAGTAATTCTACCTCTTTTTTAATACGAAAATACCGATAAAGATATGCGATATTGGGAACAAACTGAACGGTCGGCCGTTATAAGTTATATAGTGACCTGTAAAAGTCCATGATATATTATTATGAACGCTAACTTGTAGCGAGGGATAAGATCGTGAACAGACAAGTTGAGCCCCGAAAAGTAGTCACAAAATCTGCAAAATCTACCAAAAATTCCGCCTCCGATGATAATGATGAGAGAGAAATAAAACAGATAATCAAGCGTTTCAAAAATGGTGATAATAACGCCTTCTCCCAGTTGGTCGCCCGCTATCGCAATCAGGTTGGCGCACTCGCTTTTAAAATGGTTGGCGACTATGACGAAGCGGCCGATATCACCCAAAACGTCTTTGTAAAAACGTCCCAAAACATTTGGCGTTACGACGAGAACAAGCGATTTTATACCTGGCTTTACCGTATTACCGTCAACGCCTCAATCGACTATATGCGCAAGCATCGTCGCCATCGGCACGAACCGCTTGATAATGTTCGGGAAACGGTCGAGAACCATCGAGATAACCCGGAGTCAAATTATCGAAGCAGTAAGCTCCGGGAATACATTGAGGAGGCGACCGAGAAGCTCAACGGAAAGCAGAAGTCCGCTTTTGTCCTGCGGGATATTGAAGGTTGTCAGATTGGCGCGGTGGCTAATATTATGGAGATGCCGGAGGCGACCGTTCGCTGGTATCTGCATCGAGCCCGCCAGAAAATAAAAAAGGATTTACTGCGCCGGTGCCCCAGCCTGTTAATCGCCATTGGGATTAAATAGCGGAGCTTTCTAACCGGTTCCCCAAAGTGGGAGCAGTTGATTTAAATCAGGATTTAATCGGCCGCCCGGATTTCCTCTCTCCAACGGAAACCGGGTGGCCATTTATTTGCCTTTGAAATTTCTCCATATTAAATATATTTCGACCTGATTGAATTAACTTCTGGTTGAGGAACATATGAGCGATAAATTTGACAAGATGAAGAGAGCAACCCGCGCCATCCATGTCGGGTCAGAGCCGGAACCGATCACCGGGGCGGTCGTGACGCCGATTTTCCAAACTTCGACCTATGCTCAGGAAGCACCCGGTCAGGCACGCGGGTTTGAATACTCACGGACCGATAATCCGACCCGAAATGCCTACGAAAGAGCTTTGGCGGCAGTTGAGGGGGGGCGTTTTGGTTTAGCCTTTGCCTCCGGGATGGCGGCTATCGACGTCATTATGAAAACGCTCCGCCCGGGAGATCATATTCTAGCCGGAAATGATCTGTATGGCGGAACCTATCGGTTGTTCACAACCATGTTCCAGCCGTTGGGAATTGAGTTTGATTTTCTCGACTTTGCCGGTGATTTTGATTTGACCCCACATATAAAATCGAATACAAAAATGGTTTGGCTGGAGACGCCAACCAACCCGCTTCTCAAGGTGAGTGATATTGCCCGGATCGCCAAAACAGCGCATGCCAAAAATATCACGGTTGTCACCGACAACACCTTTATGTCGCCAGCTTTGCAACAGCCGCTTGATTTGGGTGCCGATGTGGTTGTCTATTCGACAACCAAATATATTGGTGGGCATGCCGACACGGTTGGTGGAGCGATTGTTACCAGCGACGAAAAATTGCATCAAAAATATAAAACGATCCAGAATACAGCCGGAGCGGTTCCCGGTCCTTTTGACTGTTTCCTGACGCACCGAGGCTTGAAGACGCTCTCCTTAAGAATGGAGCGACACTCCGCCAATGCTCTGGAGATGGCCCGATTCCTTGAAAGCCACGCTAAGGTGGAAAAAGTTATCTATCCCTTTCTAAAATCTCATCCCCAATATGATTTGGCTTGCCAACAACAGTCAAACGGTGGCGGAATGATTTCGTTTATTATCAAAGGGGATGCCGAGAAGGCGGCCCGGATGGTAGCGAAAACAGAAATCTTTGCTCTGGCAGAATCATTGGGAGGGGTCGAATCGTTGATCGAACATCCCGGCATCATGACGCATGCTTCGATTCCTGCCGAGGTTCGGGCCGAACAAGGATTATCGGACAGCTTGATTCGCCTTTCGGTTGGGCTGGAAGATATCGATGACTTAAAGAAGGATATTGATCAGGCGTTTTAATGAATAAACCAGCTGTTGACATATCGAACTCTTCGTTGGCCGGTAACAGTTCCGGCCTCATTGAACTTCCGATCAATGGAAAACTAAATGAGGCGGATCAGTTGAAGCTCAAAAAATCCCTGGGCCAGATAATTGATCCTGATAAGCTTTCGATTGATTATCAGTCGGGTCGGCTAAGTTTTTCTGTCGGCAATTCCAAATCGGCGCAGGAGCTGATTAAAAATGTTCTTCTCCTTGTCGGCAAAGCTGGGTTGGAGGTGGAACGGCAGGAGCGTGAGATTGATATCTTTAACATGCACTGTGCCGGATGCGTAGCGACGATTGAAAACGGTTTGCAGAAGGTAGCCGGTATTACTGATGTCACGGTGAATTTTGCGACGCAATCCGGGACGATCCGGTATATCAATTCTTTCTATACTGCCGACCAGATCATCGGCGATGTCAAAAAACTGGGATACGAGGCCGATTTTCATGTCGAGCAGGATCAGGCCAAGTCGCGCGATCAGAATAAGAAGCGGGATCTGATTGTAACGCTGATCAGTTCGGCTCTGATTATCATGCTTCATTTAGTTCGCAACAGCTTGGGGTTGGTGACGATTTCTGCCCCAATATTTGCCACGCTGATGTTTCTTCTCATTCTGCCGGTATTGTACGGAGGCCGCCTGTTTTTCTCCGATGCTATTTTGCAGACGATCCATTTCCGGGCCAATATGAATAGCTTGGTTGCGCTTGGTTCCGGAACTGCGTTATTATATTCGCTCTACAACTCTGTAATTATTTTTGCGGGCAATTATACGGTTGAGCCGGGGCTTCACTTCCATACGACCGCCATGATTCTCTCGTTTATTCTGTTTGGACGATACCTCGAATCGATGGCGACAACCGAGGCACGACAGGCGATAATGGGTATGTCGGAGCTGATCCCCAGTCAGGCTCGCATCATCCGGGAGGATGGTAGCGAAGAGGAGGTTGACATCTCTGAGTTGGCGGTTGGTTCCAAAGTTCTAATCCGACCGGGGGAATCGGTCGCCTCCGATGGGGTTGTTTCTCGCGGTGAGTCGAGCGTCGATGAATCAATTCTAACAGGTGAAGCGATGCCGGTATCAAAAAAACCAGGAGATAAGGTAACCGGGGGTACGATCAACCTCGACGGCAGTCTGACGATTATGATTACCCGGACCGGTGCGGGAACGGTTGTGGCCGGGATGATTCGGATGATCCGGGAAGCGCAATCGGCTAAGGCTCCAATTCAAAAAATTGCTGACCGGGTTGCATCAATCTTTGTGCCGATTGTCATTTTAATCGCGACGCTAACTTTGATTGGTTGGTTTATTTTTGCTCCGGATTCAATGATGCTATTCAAAGCACCGATTGCCGTTTTATTAGTTGCCTGCCCTTGTGCTCTCGGTTTGGCCACGCCGACAGCAATTTTGGTGGCGACCGGGCGAGCCGCACGCAATGGGATATTTTTCAGAAACGGCGTGGTGCTGGAGCGGCTCAATCATGTTACAACCTTCTGCTTTGATAAGACCGGGACGTTGACCGAGGGAAAACCGGTTGTCGAAAAAATTATTCCGGTCGAAGGGATTGACGAAGATCGCCTTCTGGCCGTAGCGGCTACGATTGAGCGATATTCCCAGCACCCGTTTGCCGGAGCTATCGCAGAAAAGGCACGCCAGCGGGAATTAGCCCTTTTGCCATCGGAATCTGGAAAAGCGATGCCAGGAATGGGTGTTTCGGCAGTTGTAGAAAAGGAAACGGCAATTGCCGGTAACCGCGAATTTTTGGTCCAGGCTGGTGTCGATTTCACTCAGGCTCTTAATATGAGCGACCTGGAGAAGGATGAAGGATTGGCAATTGTGCATGTTGCTACCGGAAATCGATATTTGGGTGCCTTGACATTGGCCGATAGCCTCAAGCCGGGGACTGCCGATACGGTCAGGCAATTATCCGAACGCGGTTTGGATGTCATCATGCTGACTGGTGATAATCGTTTTTCTGCCGCCGCGACCGCATCCAAGCTGGGGATCAAAAGGATCGAAGCAGAGATGTTACCGGCCAACAAGCTCAACACGATTCGCTCGCTGAGTCGCTCCGGTTTCGAGATCGCTATGATTGGGGATGGGATCAATGATGCCGCCGCCCTAACTGCCGCCGATGTTGGAATTTCTTTGGGGACCGGCACCGATGTGGCGATCAAAGCATCCGACATTACCCTGACTGGACAGGCTCTTAATTCGATCTTAACAGCGATCAATATTTCGCGTGAGACGATCAAAATTATCAAGCAGAATATTTTCTGGGCGTTTATTTATAATATCATCCTGATCCCGATTGCCGCCGGTTTGTTGTATCCGATTAATGGGTTGACCTTGTCGCCGGTTATGGCGGCGATGGCGATGGCATTTTCGTCGGTCTTTGTCGTGACCAATTCTCTAAGGTTGAAAAAGATTAAAATCGAATCGAAGCGTGAAGTTAGCAGTAAGTAGTCAAAATAGATCACGCGGTTCGGGTTTTTCCCATTAAATGGATTATTCTTTTGCAAAGCGGCATTGTTTGTTTAGAACGCAGGCATCGCAGTTGGGGCGACGAGCGACACAGATTGCTCGACCATGATCGATCAGAAGGTGCGTCAGGATGATCCAGTCGATTTTTTTTATGATGCACATCAGATCAATTTCGACTTTATCCGGATTGGTCTGATCGGTCAACCCCAAAAGATGGGTGATCCGTTTGACGTGAGTATCAACGACGATCCCTTGCGCCTTCCCAAACCAGGTTCCCAAAACGACCGATCCGGTTTTGCGACCCACTCCGGGTAGTTTGATAATTTCGTTCAGCTCATCCGGTATCGTTCCGCCAAAATCGGACAGGAGCATCATCGCCGAATTTTTTATCGATTTGGCTTTGTTGCGAAACAGGCCGATAGATTTGATGTTCTGCTCCAGATCGGATTGCTCCGCTTCGGCAAACGATTTGATGCTACGAAATTTACGAAACAGATTTGGTGTGACCTTGTTGACCTGCTCGTCGGTTGTTTGGGCGGAAAGTATCGTTGCTACCAATAGCTGATGGGCCGATTTATAATTCAACGAGCATTTACTGTCGGGGTAGGCAGATTTCAAAAGTTTGACGACTTTGGTGGCCCGTTTTTTTCTATCGGTAATCAATTAAGCATCTCTTTCCACCATTACTTCTTTTTGAATTTCTTGGCCTGACGGTCAAATTGGCGATTAGTCAGCTCGGCCAATTGCGATTTGCTGTATTTCAAGCTATCCGAGTCTGCCTGTTTCAAAAACTGGCCAGATTCAATTTCGCCTAATATTTTCGTCATCGCCCTTTTGCTATGATCTCCGATGACGCGCGGACCGTTGACAATCGCACCATAACGGGCCATTGGGGATATCCGGTTGAGCATCCCTTCCAGTCCGTTCTGCTTGACCAGATCGACAATCAGGTCGATCTGGTAGGCAACTTCCAAATAGGCATTGGTGGGGGAGAGACCACCGGCCACCAGCGTTTCATACCCAAGTTTCAACAGTCGTGCCAACCCACCACACAAGACCGCCTGTTCGCCAAACAGATCGCCGATTGCTTCGTCGCCAAAAGTTGTCTTTATCAAATTCTCTTTCGGGATGCCAATGGCGTGAGCCAGTTTAAAAATCAGGTCGTACCCGGTTTTTTTGCCACCCTGATAAACGGAGTAAAAAGCAGAGAATGGTTCTTTTTTCAAAAAATTCTGCCGGACTGCCAAACCGGGAGCGTGCGGTGCCAATAGATAGATCGGTAGATTTTTGGGAGGATCAATCAGCTTGAAGTGAATTGAGGAGCCGTGTAGAAAGAGCAACTTTGGTTTGCCTGTCAGGTTTGTAAAAAACTTATCGGTCAAAACGACCTGATGTGTTTGGTCAGGGATGGCAACGATTATTATATCTGAATTTTGACAAGCCTGATCAATTGTGTCCGATCTGATTTTATCCCTTTTTGCAATCGGTTTTGATTTTGATTTGGGTCTTAGTCCAACGGTGACATCCCAACCGGAATCTGACATGTTCAAAGCAATCGCCCGTCCCTGTGAACCGTATCCGATAACGGTAACTTTCTCAGTGCATCTACGCTTGATATTTTTCATACTGATCGTCCTTTGATACCCAATTATCTGCCACTCTTAGCTGGCCTTCAATTGACTCAATATATGTCTAACATACGTCAGGCCAAACTAATTTTACGAAATCGGGAGACAGGCTCGATTGAAAAATATTCAAATTGACAAATCGATCAAAACCGGTTATTAAATCTGTATGCCAAGTCGAGAAAAGATACTTTTACAACAGGTTACCGGGGCGCTCATGGAGGATGTCGGGGGTGGGGACGTAACATCGTTGGCGACTATCGATGAGAATGTAACCGGAGTTGCCGAAATTTATGCCAAGTCGGATGGGGTCGTATGCGGCCTGCCCCTTTGTGAACTGACCTTTCTTAAAGTCGATCCCGATATTGAATTCAAAATGCTTATTGAGGATGGCCAACCGTTTTCATCGGGTGACCGTCTGGCGTTAGTTTCAGGACGGGTTCGGTCGATTTTGACCGCCGAACGTACCGCTCTTAATTTTTTGGGGCATCTCTCCGGGATCGCAACATTGACCAATCGGATGGTCATGGCGGCCGCCGTCAAGGCGGGGGAGAGTAATCTTAAGATATTAGATACTCGCAAAACGACACCCGGCTTACGTTACATCGAAAAATATGCCGTCGCCACCGGTGGCGGAGAGAATCATCGTTATGGGCTGTATGATATGGTTTTGATCAAAGATAATCATATCGAGGCGGCCGGTTCGATCAGCTCGGCCATTGAGCGGGTTGAGTCGTTTTTGAAATCGGACAAATTTTGCAAAATATTCCATACCGACCCGATCGGAATTGAAATAGAGATTGAAGTTGAAGATCAACAGCAGTTGACTGAAGCGCTTGAATGTGGTATCAAACGGATTATGCTTGATAACAAATCTCCGGAACATTTGCACCAGATGGTTGAAATGGTGCGTAATCATCCAAACGGTTCCGATGTTATGCTGGAAGCGTCCGGTAATGTCACGCTTGAGACTATCTCTGAAATTGCCGCGACCGGTGTCGATTATATCTCAATCGGAGCGTTGACACATTCTGCTCCATCTTCCGATTTTTCTCTGGATCTGTTAGGGGATGAATAACGCCGCACTAAATCGCCTTTCCGATGACCTCTTGGTGACGATGCGTCGTCGTCCGGGGCGCATGTATCTTGCATCAGCCCTGGCACGCAAGCATCATTGCGAGGAATCTGACATAATCGGTGCCCTCGATATTTTAAGGCAAACCGGTTACAAGATTGTTTCCGATAACAAAGCCAGCTATGCCATAAAAAAATTCCCCGACCTGCTTCTCTCTGCTGAGATCGCTAATCGACTTCCGACAAAGTTGATTGGTC
>JAUUYJ010000297.1 GCA_030588275.1 Candidatus Zixiibacteriota bacterium
ATCTTCAATCAGATTATCCCCAATATTTTCAATTTTATATTCCATGATGATAAAATCATCATACAGACTGTCGGCCCAGCTGTACGATTGGCGAGTAACCTTGATGCCCATCGGATGGTGCGGGGGGGCGTCCCAGCCATCTCCAACGAAAGTATCGACAACAACCGTTTCAAACTCATCGTCGGCGAAGTTGCCGGTTCGCTTGGTGCTATAACCGTATAAATCTGGCGGGAAAAATTCCCACGCAAAACCACCGTCCCATCCATCGGACCCAATCGAAACCAGCGTATCCTGAGCGACAATCCCGCCGATCCAAACATTACCGCTAAATAAATAATTCTTATCGCTTCCATTGGGGTAGGTTGTCAGGGTAACGGCCAGACCGGTTTCCGGGTCAATTAAACTATTTCCCGTTGTTGAAAACTTATCATAAACAAACGGAGAATACAAATTTCCCGCATTATGCACTGCTGTGTTGAAAGTAGGCTCGGATGTGGAAAAAAGAGACGTTGATGCTCTGCCTTTGACATTTATACTGCTGTCTCTTACAGTACCTAAATCGCGCCCCCCGCCAGTCGATCCTACGAAGAGAACCAGAGCTAACGTCAAAACTGTTTTTTTATTTACCAACCAGAACATAATACCTCCCTCTACCAATATCGGCAATAATCTCCATAATGCAACTTTTTAAAGACGGCCCATACCATTGAGGGGTTATACAGACCTAAGGCGAAGACGTAAAGTGGATTTATTTGTTTAATTGAAATTAATATTAATTATCGGTCGTAAACGTAAAGCATAAGATAAACGACGATACCGCTAGCGGAGACAAAGACCCAGACCGGCCAGACAAACCGGGCCAGCTTCCGATGAATTTCAAATTTCTGGCGAATTGCCAGAAATAATAGCCACAGAATAAACGGCCCCATCAATGCGGCCAATATTATATGCGGAATCAGGATGGCAAAATAGATCGACCGGGTCCAATCCTGATGCTGATAAGGCACCGAGCCAACCTGATTATGATAGATCAAATACAGAACCAAAAATAGAGCCGATACAATTGTGGCGGAGATCATAAATTTCTTATGCGAATCCTGATATCCCCGCTTGATCTGCTGGTACCCACGAATTAACAAAAATAATGAGACTGCGTTGAGACCGGTGTAAATGCTTGGGAGATCGGAAATGCTCACGATGCGTCGCTTATCTCTTCATTTGCGACAAGCTTGATATGCTCTTTCAAAAGATCAATACTCAGGCTGTCCATACCATCGTAATAGCCTCTGATGCGACCGAGTCGGTCTAAAAGTACAAACCGAGCGGTATGAAAGGTGGGAATATTTTCAGCCGGAAGCATGAAGCCGGTTTGGCACAGGTCAAAGACATCTTCCTTCGGAGCGGACAGAAAAACCCAGAGATCGTCGGTCACGTTCCAGCTATCGGCATATGCTTTGAGAACCTCAGGACTGTCATTCTCAGGATCAACCGATACAGTAACCAATCGAAGATCATCGCTCTGTTGGAAAAATTCATACAGTAGGGACATATGCTTTTGAGTTGTCGGGCAGATCGAATGACAGCGAGTGAAACCAAAACTGAAGATGGCAATCTTCCCTTCGATATCCTGCAATCCAAACTGGTTACCATATTGATCGATCATACCAAATTCCGGAGCAGTTCCCAAAACCGGTAACTGACCGACCGAACTTTTGCCAAACCAAATTACCGATGCACCCAGCATGACTAAAAAAAGGGCTGTTGGCATCACCCAACGCATATGCCACAGAACGGATCGGGATTTCATTTTGCATCCCCCTCCCACTTATACCCCAGCGAAGAATAGATCATAACCAACGATCCGGCAAAGAGAGTCGAAATCAGAAGATGGAAAATTTGCATCAAGGCCGGCACTCCAAGCATCGACAGAACGGCACCAATCAAAACCTGAACGCCAGAGAGAATCATCATTATCCAGATAAGACGGTTGACATGATCGGTGCTGTTTCTTTTTCTCAAAATCTGCGTGCCAATCTGCCAACTGGCAATCGCCACCAGCACTCCGGTTATCATATGAAATTCATCGACGAGGCCGACATGCTTCCACCATTCGGTCGAAACCAAAAGGGGCATTCTTGATAAAATTTCATCAATCGCCTGACGGACCTGCGAACCCGATATCACCTGCATAATAGAGATGAGGGTCAGCAGGCCAACCCAGAGACGATTCTGTTTTGACTGCGGGTTCGGCTGGTAACGAGCCGAAATTTCGACCAGCCAGGCCTGTTGCGTCAGGTAGGTCATCATGGAAACGAGAATAAAGGCCAGCCCCATATGAATTGAAATCATATACGGAATCAGCTTCATCTCGACCATATGCCCACCCTGCCAGCCTTGATAGGCGACCAAAAAGGCGGCCAGAACTGCAGGGATGACAATCTTTTTATGGCTTCTAAATTTGTAAAGAGCCCACAATCCGGTGATGGCGATCAGGATGCCGACCGTCATTCCAATCAAGCGATTGAAGTATTCGATCCAGGCGAGGGCAAAATTAAATTGGGCCGGGTCAATATCGGCTGGGAGCTGGCTGATGTTGATTGGCGGAATCCAGCGATCAAAACATTTGGGCCAGTCGGGGCATCCCAACCCGGCTCCTGAAACGCGCACCAAACCGCCGAAAAATATCAAAAAATAGGTTGCACTGGTTGCGGCCATAGCAAACCGTCTGAATTTCTTCATATCACCTCACCCCGATTAACCTGAATGAAAATAAAACTGCCTGTGACACATCCATGATGCCATCATCATATTATCTGCAATTTCAACTTTGCCGCCAACGATTATTGTTTGCCATCTGGTTTATCTGACTCATCGCTCCCTCGCTAATGGCCTGTCTGGTTCGGTATCTCTTCTACCGAAGCTGAATCAGGCACCAGCATGCTGTCGGCAACGGTGCTGTCGGTTGCCAGGTTCATTTCTCCCTGACCATAAATAATCGCCTTCTTATTAATCTGTCCGGAGCGGATCTCATAAATCTGGTCACGCGTCATGGTATCAAACATGGTAAAGGAGATAAAAATTGCCAGAAACAGAATCGAGACCAATAGAATGACAAGATATATCTTTTTGTCGTACAGAAGGTGCATGAAAAACAGCGCCACTAATGTTGCCTTGCATCCGGCCACAAAAAGGGCCACGACCACATTCCATCCACCCAGATCAACCTGGGCCACCATAACGGTAACAACGGTCAGGACAAA
>JAUUYJ010000091.1 GCA_030588275.1 Candidatus Zixiibacteriota bacterium
AAGCTTTTCCCAGCGTCCCAATCAAGATATCCACGCCGGTTGCATTGGTCAACTCTTCGGTCCCCCGACCAGTTTTGCCGTATGCTCCTACACCATGCGAATCATCGACGACTAAGATAATATCCATTGGAAACTGGTCGTTGTACTTTTGGGTCAGATCAGAGATTTCATCAAGCGGCGCATAATCCCCCCGCATACTAAAAACACCATCAGTGATAACAATTAAGTTTTCGCACTCACCGATAGAGCTTTTAATCTGCTCTTCAAGCTGATTCATATCAAGATGCTTGTAGATTTTTTTACCCTTCGGGCGGGACAGCTTCATCGAATTGATAATGCAGTTATGATTCAGCTCGTCGCTGATGATTATTGTCTCCGGCCCGGTCAATGTTGATATCACGCCAAGAACCGTCGTGTAGGCGGAACTATGAATCATACAGTCAGAGCGACCATGAAACTTGGCCAACCGCTTTTCCAGATCAATATGCGCCTGATAGGTCCCACTGATAAACCGCACCGCTCCCGGTCCAACACCACACTTTTTGGCACCATCCTCTTCGGCTGTCAGCATCCGTTTATGATGTTGCAAACCAAGATATGAATTTGAATTCATTCGGATAAACTGCTTGTCGCCGTATCCGTCGAGGCAATATCTGAAGCCGATTTCCCCCTTCGGTTTAATAATATCGGTAACAACATTCTCCGCCCCTTTGGATGTCCCGGAGCTATGCAATTCATCAATTTGAGTTTGCAAATACTTTGAAAATTTATCGTGCGGCATCTCTGTATTCTCCCATGCTTGATCTTACTATTTTGTAATTCTAATGAATCCGCTTTTGTCCCATCGTCGTAACTTTGTCGCCCACTTTTTCAATCATCTCCGCCACCATCGCTGCCATATCGTAATCAGGGTTCCATCCCCACTCCGAGCGAGCGGCTGTGTCGTCCATTGAATCTGGCCATGAATCGGCAATCTCCTGCCGGACAGGGTCAACTTTATAATCGATCAGAAAATCTGGAATATATTTTTGTATCTCACGTGCCAACTGTTCCGGGGTAAAACTCATAGCGCAGATATTGAACGCGTTCCGATGGATCAATCTGTTCGGATCAGCTTCCATCAAATCAATCATCGCTTTGATAGCATCCGGCATATACATCATATCCAGCGAGCAGTCGTTACGCAGATAGCAACTGTATTTTTTATGTTTGATCGCCTCGAAAAATATCTCGACGGCGTAATCGGTCGTCCCTCCACCCGGCTCGGTGGCATAAGAGACCAGCCCGGGAAAACGAACCCCGCGCGTATCAATACCAAACCGCTTGAAATAATAATCGCACAGCAGCTCCCCAGCCAATTTGGTCACCCCATACATCGTTTCCGGGCGCATTATCGTATCCTGTGGAGTGTCATTTTTGGGAGTTGATGGCCCAAACGCTCCGATCGAACTGGGGAAAAAAAGCGAACATTTATACTGCCGCGCCGCTTCGAGAAGATTATACAACCCACCCATATTTATCTGCCAGGCCTGATGCGGTTTGGTCTCCCCGACTGCGGAAAGCAATGCCGCCATATGGTAAATCACATCCGGCTTGTACTGTTGCATCACGCGAGTGATCTGATGTTCATCCAAGACATCAAGTGACTCAAAAGGTCCGGACTCACGCAAAGCCTGATCGGTTGGCATCCGTATATCGGTTCCGATAACGGCGTCGTCGCCATATTTCCGGCGTAAGACGCTGGTTAGTTCAGAACCGATCTGTCCTCCCGCTCCAGTAATCAATATTTTATTCATTTTATCATCCTTGCCAAAATATTCTTTTCTAGCGTTCTGTCGGGTCCTGCGTTTCACGAAGGCGCAAGCATTTCGGGAAGCGTGTGACCTGACAGTTTTGTAGGTCGAAACCCCTGTGGTTTCGACACAGGCATTGCCTGTCCTACTATAAAATCGACGAGTGGACCACGTCATTGCGATCGCATCCTGTAAGGAGGAAACCGAGGGCAGACTTATTTGTCTTCGTTGCAACGCGGCAATCTCGTTTTTTAATATATACAGATTACCGAATACGAAATCAAGGGTGGGGGAAGTATTTGAGTCGAACTTCAAAATCCTGCTACTAAAGTATAAGGGCTAAAGCCTAAATCACAAATAACCAGATATTTATCACGCCGCCTGCTGTTTCGACGCTTCCTCAAACTGCTCAAGCAAATCCTTCTGCTTATCATTTATCTCTGTCGGTACGATAAGATTAATCGTCACAAAAAGATCACCCGCCTTGTCATCGGTCTTAATCCCCGCACCCCGCAGACGCATCACTGTCCCCGGTTGTGTCCCCGGCTTTACGGAGAGTTTAATTTTCTGCGTCAGCGTCTTAACTTCAATCTTACCACCCAACACCGCCTGCGGAAAAGTAACATCCGCAGAAGTATGGATGTCATTCCCTTTACGCTCAAATTTCTGATCAGACATAATATTTACCTTTATCAAAAGATCACCATCCGGACCATTCAGCTTACCCGGAAATCCAAGACCCTTTAGTTTAATCTGGCCATCATGTTCGATTCCAGGCGGAATCTTGACCGCGATCGTTTTCTTCTTCTTTGTGTGACCAATCCCTTTGCATTTCCCGCAAGCCTCACCCGGAGCAACGCCTCGCCCCAAGCATGAGGGACAAGGTCGTGAGATTGAAAAACCTCCCTGCGCCTGCGTCACCTGACCGGTACCGTGACAACGTGAACAGACATTCTGAGTTGATGATTTTACCGTTCCTGACCCAGCGCATGAATCGCACTTTTCAGGAATTGCAACTTTCAGCTTTCGAGTTGTCCCAAGAGCCGATTCGACCAACGAAATATTGACCGTCGCCCGCAGATTCTTTCCCTTTTGTGGTCCGCGTCGTTGTGGCCGGCCAGCCTGTTGTCTTTGACGCTGACGAACGTTGTCACCGAATAGAGCGCTGAAGATATCGCCAACTCCACCCGACCCAAACAGGTCGTTGATATTTACGCTCCCGCCAAACCCTTGTGAACCAAAACCGGATTGCCCGCCCCCTCCGAAACCAGGATGACCACCGCCGGGAAAGCCTCCCATACCTCCGCCGCCGCCACCGAACCGACGCATATTGTCGTACTGCTGACGCTTGTTCTCATCACCGATAACGTCGTACGCTTCGGAGATATCCTTGAATTTTTCCTCGGATGCTTTGTCACCATGATTGCGATCAGGATGATATTTCTTCGCCAGCTCACGATATTTTTTCTTTATCGAAGCTTTGTCCGCCTTCTCATCAACTCCCAATATTTCGTAATAATCGCGCGACATCAGATCACTCAGCCAGCCCTGTTAATATTGTAAATAATGTTGAGATGCAAACTATCAACGATCAAACTATGTCGATCCCCGTCGATAACTCCCGGAGGGAATTGAACAATTTCAATCCTATCATACTTCTCTTCACCAGTTCCACCGCAGTTCTTACATTTGATAAAAAGCGGTCGCCCCGCCCCCAAACATTTGCGACACTTTCGCACCAAAGGAAGGTCCAACCGTATCCGCCCACCCCGCTCGCTGTCTTCCGGAGTCAGCCTGATGTACAGATCAAGATACTCCGGTTTATCGACATCGAAAAAGGTCAAAAAGCTGTCGCACAGATCGTCGAAAATATCCTGTATCTTATGCTCATCCCGGACAATCTCAACTTTGATTTTGAAGTCGTACAATTCCGTCGGCGGAACCGTTGGCGCACCGCTCCGATCCGACAACTGTTCGTATGCCAAAAGTATCCGCTTAAACTTATCAGCCGAGCCACCGGTGATATCGGGGTGATGCCTCTTGGCCAAATTCCGAAAAGCACGCTTAATCTCTTTCGGATCAGCACTTCTGGAAATACCAAGCATTTCAAACGGATCAATAGCCATGTCGCAAACTATAAGATTCTTTTCCATTCGTCAATCAGTCAAATCCATTGACATCAAAAAGAAGCCACGATATTCAATTTACCGCGACTCCTTTATTATTGTACAAGACTTACCCGACTCTAAGACCTATGACTTTTCAGATTCAGAAACCGACGCGTCGGCGGCATCGTCAACGACTTCAAAATCAGCCTCGACAGCATCATCTGAACCAGCCGCTTCCGGTTCACCGGTATTGGTTGCCTTAGAGCTATTATTCGGCTCACCTCCAGCTTGCGCATTCTGACCGGTCTGTTTATAAATTGACTCCGCCACCTTATGCCAGGCAGAATTCAAATCATCCGATGCCGATTTGATCTCCTCCGAGTTTTCACCCTTCAGAGCTTCCTTGACCCGATCAATAGCCGCTTCGATTTTGGACTTGTCGTCAGCCTCAATCTTGTCTTTCATCTCAGACAGATTCTTCTCTGCGGAAAAGACAGCATGATCTGCCTGATTGCGAATCTCGACCTTCTCATGCAAGACCTTGTCTTCTTCCTTATGTGCTTTGGCATCATTGACCATCTTTTCAATATCAGCTTCAGATAGCCCAGATGATGCTTCGATCCGAACCGACTGCTTTTTACCGGTCCCCTTATCAATCGCCGAAACATTTATAATTCCATTGGCGTCGATATCAAAGGTGACCTCAATTTGAGGCAAGCCCCGAGGCGCCGGTGGAATACCATCAAGATGGAAACGACCAATCGTTTTGTTATCTTTGGCCATCTTTCGCTCACCCTGAAGTACATGAATCTCAACCTCCGGCTGATTTTCAGCGGCGGTTGAAAATATTTGAGACTTACGGGTCGGGATGGTTGCATTCCGTTCAATCAAGTCAGTTTTGATCCCACCCAGCGTTTCAATCCCAAGCGATAGCGGTGTCACATCCAAAAGCACCATCTCTTTGATATCACCCGCCAACACTCCCCCCTGTAGGGCGGCACCGATGGCGACAACCTCATCCGGGTTGACCCCCTTATTCGGATCTTTGCCAAACAACGTTTTAATCGTTTCAACCACCTTAGGCAAACGCGTCATTCCACCAACTAAGACCACTTCGTCGATTTCCGAAAACGATACCGAAGCATCTTCGATTGCTTTGCGCACCGGTTCGATAGTCCTTTGAATCAGATCATCGACCAGCTTCTCAAAATGAGCCCGCGTCAGATTCAGGTTCAGATGTTTCGGACCGTTCTGATCGGCCGTCACAAAAGGCAGATTGATATTGGTCTCCATCGTTGATGATAGTTCTATCTTGGCTTTTTCAGCCGCTTCCCGGAGTCGTTGCAATGCCATCGGATCATTTGACAAATCAATCCCATCCGATTTTTTGAACTCAGCCACCAGCCAGTCGATTATCCGTTTATCGAAATCATCTCCACCCAAGTGGGTATCCCCGTTAGTTGAGAGAACCTCAAAAACGCCGTCAGACAGTTCCAAAACCGAGATATCAAACGTTCCACCACCCAGATCATATATCGCTATTTTCCCCGCCTGTTTTTTATCCAACCCAAAAGCAAGAGCCGCCGCCGTCGGTTCATTGATGATCCGTTTCACTTCCAACCCGGCGATCCTTCCGGCATCTTTGGTCGCTTGCCGCTGGCTGTCGTTGAAATAGGCCGGAACGGTGATGACAACCTCGGTTACGTCATGACCAAGATAATCCTCAGCCGCCTTTTTTAAATATGATAATACCATCGCCGAAACTTGTGGAGCGGCCATAGTCTCACCATTTAATACAATCTTCGGCTCGTCATTAGGACCGGCAACAACTTTGTAAGGAAAGTTTTTGATCTCCTCGGTGATTTCTCCGTGAGTTCGTCCGATCAACCGCTTGGCCGAAAAGACGGTATTAGCCGGATTGGTTACCGCCTGCCTCTTGGCCACCGCCCCAACCAGCCTCTCTCCGGTTTTCCCAATAGCCACAACCGACGGTGTCGTCCGACCACCTTCAGGATTATTTATGATTTTCGCCTCGCCCGCTTCGATGACAGCCAGACAGGAATTGGTCGTTCCCAGATCAATCCCGATGATTTTGTTGCTTTTGCTATTTTTCACAACATACTCCTCTCAATAAGTCACTTTCAATTATCTTTATTAAGAGTTATATCAAATAGCATGCCAAGAATACAACCTATTGCTTTATAACGCATTACGATAATCGGGGGATTTCAAGCAAACAAGAAACCGCCACAATGGCGCATTACATGTCATTGTGGCGGCTGATGAAAATTAGAAAACTGCTTATCTGGCAGTTACTTGTCAGTACTAAATTTATCGATAATCATCTGGGCCGTATGCCCCAAGTTAATCTCTTTATATAGAATATTCCTGTTACCGATCTCCTCATTGAACCGGGCCAGCTTTTTCTTGCAAATATCGTCCCCAATTTTATCCAATCCCTTGATTATTGAGGTCCTTATATCAGCCACCGACCCATGCGGAGAGGAAAATTCTTTCAATTGAGCCATATCATCCAGCAGTTCTACAAGGTAGTCACGGCCGGTAGTCGATCCGGTTTGAGCGATAGCAGAAATAATCCGCACCACCTGATGATTATTCCTCGACATCAAATCGATCAAAAACGGCACCAACTCTTCCCGCTTCATACTTCCCAAGGTGATAATTGATGCTTCGCTGACCTTAAGATCAAAATCTTCAGTCAAAATCATCAGCAGATCAACCGCCGTATCACTTGAAATTTTCTCCAGAGCCCGAACGATTTCCAGACGCACTCTTATATCTGGGTCAGACAAGCGAAGCCTGAGAGCCCGGCAAGCCTCATCCGCCTTCAAATTACCAAGTACAAAAATAGCATTTCTTATCAAATACCATTTATCATCCTCAAGCTCATGGCGTCCGGACGGGCGGAAAAAATTCGCCTCGTCTCGAATAATCTCCGAGAAGACGGCCAACGCTGGTGGGCCCAGATCTGACAAAATTTTCAGACAGTACTGCCGAATGCGTCGGTTAGGATGGGCAACAATTTCAGAAAGTTGCAAGGCGACCTCATCCGATTGGATCGCCGTCAAAATATCCCGGACGGAGCGAATGAGATTATTATCCTGCATTTCAAATTCACGTATTAACCGCGAAATCAATTCTGCCCTATCAAGATCCTCAAAGATTCGCTTAACTGTTAATGAATCATACTCAACAACACTATCATTAACCGTTCGACCAGAACTTACTATTTTCAAAAAGTCGGCGACCGGTTCATAGCGACGGAGCGACATCATAGATTTCAATAACTTCGAGACAACTTCGGCAAACTCAAACGTTTCAAGACCGCGCGTAAAAAGCGTCTGTATATGACGCATTATGATATCGGTAAGCCCCGGCTCGCCAACGGCAACTCCGGAGTTTATAATATCCTGCAAAAGATAGACCGCGTTCTGGCGATGGTAAGCCGAGTCGGAGGTCAGCTTTTCAACCGCCCGCTCCGAAAGGGTGGCCGCCTTCCCCATCTGCCGAGTACGGACCAGTCGCATAAACCGATCGTGAAATTCTCCCAAAAGAGCTGGATTAAATCGATCTGAAAATATATCGGCAAAAATATTATCAACCCTTTGTGACGCTTCCAATTTGATCGCACCCGATTTGGACAACGATTTCCTCATCAATTCTCCACCGGCACCGATACTGACCAATTTCCCCTCGACACGTCTGAGCAGATCTTCCCGGTGTGGATGAAAATCAAAGGATCGGACCAAACGAGCCAACATCTCGATAGAATCATCATTGGTGGCAAAATCTTCTGAGATAATCTTATCCGCCACAAACATCAGCTCCGAATCGGCCAATTGAGAAAATTTCTCAGGGAGAATATAATTTACGATCTCAAAATGATAATCGATCCCGGACTCAGCCGCTTGCTTGGCAGTATCTTGATAACCGGTGCTCAGAACTCGAATAGCGAGGTTGATATCCCCCCCAAAATAGCCGGAGACCATCTGGCGCAGAGAAAAATCCTCATGCAGATCACCGCGATACCTAACGCCGGTATTAAAAAGTTTATGTCCCAACGGGTCATCAACTTTTATCGCATAGACATGCCTGATTTCGAGAAAACGGCTAAGAGAAAATTCGGGACTGGATGGAGAAATTACCGTCCCAAGCCGTTCAATAAACACCATCAAATCGCTCGCCGTCATCATGTCATCAAATAGAATTGATTCCACTTCCAGATTATGCATCATTTCACGAAAATATACAGAACTGGGAGAATCGGGCATTTGAATGTTATTGGTAAACAGGCGACCTTCGGATAGAAACAGAGTAAAGAACTTTTTACAGGAAAACATCTTTTGCAAGCCCAAAAAAGGTCGCGCCAATGCTTTGCTAACCAGCGGGTGGTCTTTCCCATAAATACCAGCCTTGCGACTGGCCAAATACATCTCGTGAACTATCTCGCATGACAGATCGCGGACATTAAGAAGTAAGTTCTTCTCGCTGAGATTTATCTCTTTATTCATTACTTCCCCTCAAAACAGTATAGCCGACCCTTACGGCAAGCGACATAAATGAGACCATCGGCAATCGTAACCGGAACTGTTACCGGACCCTCAAGGCGATGCCTGTCTATCAGCTGGCCGCTGACTCGGTCAAGATTGTACAGATGGCGATCGTGCGACCCAACAATCACCGAGTTCCCGACAACAACAGGAGCGGCGGTCACAACCCCCTCGGTAGAAAAGCTCCAGACAGCCTCACCAGTTTCGGCATCAAGGCAATAGACTTTCCCGTCGGTTGCCCCAAAATAAATTTGGCCATCGCTCACATGCGGTTGACTCCGGACCGGATAACCGATCATATTTTCCCACACGGTCTCACCCTGATCGGTCGATATAGCAGTCATTTTCCCATCGGGAGAACCGACGTACAAATATTCACCCAAACCGATTGGCATGGACAAACTAACCTCCATATCGACTTCCCAATAGCTTTTTCCCGA
>JAUUYJ010000282.1 GCA_030588275.1 Candidatus Zixiibacteriota bacterium
ACCTCCTCAGATACCGTTTCCTCATTATCAGAGTCGGTCAATTCAGCAGCGAGTGACTCCGCCTCAGGATCGGGGTCGGATGATGAAACATGAGTTTGCCCCGCCTCCTCGTCTGACATTTCAAAAGATTTGATTGCATCGGTACTGACGGTATCGATAATATCAGCCCCTTCAGGTTGAGCCTCACCAATCGGCAAGTCACTCTGATCGGCCAGCGGCAGACTGGTTTGATCACTAGGGCCGTCCGCCTGCCGGATCATCTCTTCAATCTCCTCCATCCGAGGCAGATCAGAAATGCGATTAAGTCCAAAATATTTTAGAAATTCGCCATCAGTTTTGTAAAGAAGCGGTCGTCCCGGAGCATCGGACCGGCCCGCAATGGCAATCAGTTTTCGCTCCATCAAATTATGCAGAACACCGTCGCAGGAGACACCTCTGATATGTTCAATCGCGGTTTTTGCCGCCGGCTGTTTGTAGGCAATGATCGCCAGCGTTTCCAATGCGGGGCGCGACAGACGAACGGTGCGTTGGCGCGATAGCATCTTTTTGATTGGCACTTCAAAATCGGGGAGAATATGAAACTGGTATCCCCCGGCAATCTCCCGAATCCGAAAGGAGCTTCCGCAACCAAGATAAACATTATTCAGATCGCCGATCGCCTCGCGCACGCGAGCCGGAGAGAGTTCACTTATCACCTCACTCAATTTTTTGGCCGACACCGGTTGCGGAGAGGCCAAAATCAACGCCTCAACAGTGCAATTTATATTCTCATCTTTTATCATACTGTCGTCGATGCCTCATCTGAAATTTTGTCGTCATTATTTCGTGATTGTTCTGCATCCGGCGAACCGCTTGATTCTTCTGCCTCATTATCCAAACTAGTGATATGAAGCCGCTCAGTTGGATAAACTCTGATCTCCGAAAAAGCGACCGCCTGCCGGACCGATAGGCGCTGGTTCCGGACCATCTCCAAAATCGCCAAAAAGGTTAAAACGGCGATGATCTTCACTCGCACGTCGGCAAACAACTCTACAAAGGTTGCCGATTCGTTGTCGGTTAATAATTTGCGGATTACATTGACCCGATCTTCGACTGTGATCTTGGCATGTTCGACAAAATAGGAATCATCCTCTTTGAAGGCATCCATCACATCGTGAAAAGCATTGAGGAGATCAAAAAGGGAGGTACTATCGGCCAAAACCGTTTCGTCGGAACGATAGCCGTTCCCGCGGGCAGAAACACCGGTCAAGCGGGCTTCTTCGGTTCTGGTTTCCCTCAGGATTTCCGCCGCTTCGGTATATTTTCGATATTCCAATAGGGCTAAGGTCAACTCTTCACGGGGGTCGAGTTCATCGTCGTCGCGAGATTCTCGCGGAAGTAACATCTGAGCTTTTATCCGAATCAAAGTTGCCGCCATCAGAATGTATTCTCCGGCGTTTTCCAGATTTAAAAGCCTGAGCATCTCGACATACTTCATGTACTGCTCGGTAATCCGGGCAATCGGGATATCATAAATATCAATCTCATCCCGGCGAATCAGATACATGAGCAAATCAAGCGGTCCCTGGAAAACATCCAGATCAACCGCATAATCTTTTTTCTTTTCAGCCATCAATAATAGACCAAGTTCATATTTTTTCGGACCTCTTCCATCGTCGCCTGTGCTTTCAGGCGAGCTTTCCCGGCCCCATCCTTTAATACATCAAATACGTAGTCCGGTTTTTCAACTAATTTTTTGCGCCGCTCCCGCATTGGTGCTAATTTTTGGTTCAGGCACTCGGTCAGTTTCCCCTTGCAATCGACGCACCCCATCGCACCAGACTTGCATGGAGCGACAACCTCTTCATGATCCGGGTTGTAGATCTGATGCAAAAGATATACGGGGCAAATCTCTGGCCGTCCGGGGTCTCCCTTACGGAGTCTTTGGGGATCGGTAAACATCCGTTTCAACTTCTTGGCGGTGGCCTCTTCGGAGTCGGCCAAAGCAATATGATTATTCAAAGACTTGGACATCTTTCGACCATCCAATCCAGGAATGGTGGGAAACTTAGTCAATAATACTTCCGGCTCATTGAAAGTCTGGCCGTACAATTTATTAAATCGAATAGCCAAATCTTTGGCCAACCAGATATGTTTTTCCTGATCTTTTCCGACCGGCACAAAGTGGGCGGAATAAATTAAGATATCGGCCGCCTGCAAAACCGGGTAGCCTAAAAAGCCGTAGGTATCCAGCCCCTTTTCTGCTTTCTTCTCGACGTAAGTTGGCAGGCGGGTTAAAGTCGGTACCGTCGTCATCATCGACAACAGGAGATGCAGTTCGGCATGCTCCCGCACTTCGGACTGAATAAATATGGCGCATTTGTCCGGGTCCAATCCACCAGCTAAGAAATCGATTCCCATCTCAAGAACGCGACTTTTTAATTCTGAACTGTTTTCATAATCGGCCGTCAAAGCATGCCAATCGACAATGCACAAATACATCTCATAGCTATCCTGGAGGTCAACCCAGTTCTTTAAGGCACCCTCGTAATTGCCCAGATGCAACTGCCCGGTCGGTTGCATGCCTGATAATATCGTTTTCATCAGTTCTCCCATCAATCAAGAAACAGGTACTGTTTCCAGCGCTCATCACCAATTCCGATAAAGCTCTGGATAAACTGAATATGACTCGGTCGGCGGGCACGCCGTTTGAGTCGCATTCCCACTTTTTCCGCCAAGAGATCACCCTTGCGGTTATTGCATTTGGAACAGGCGCAGGTCAAATTCTCCCACGTTTCCGATCCCCCGAAACTTCGAGGAATAATATGATCAACCGTCATCGGTCCGGTCCGATCTCCACAGTACTGGCAGGTATGGCGATCCCGCTTGATAATATTCTTACGGGTCAACTGCACCTTTCGATAGCGGACCTTGATATAACTTCCGACTCGAACCACCGAGGGTAACGGAAACGACCGATAGACCGAGTGGACCTTGAGGCCGTCATACGTTTCCACAATTTCGACCTTGCCCATAAACTGCATGACCAAAGCCCGCCTTGCCGTACAGACTGAAAGCGGTTCATAGTTCTGATTCAATACCAATACGCTACTGTCAACCAACATCAGCTGTCCTTTCGCGTCCGCCTGCCTATAAGTTGCATAAGATCAAAAAAGAGATGGTCGGTGTCAACTTCAATTTTCCCTTTAAGCCCTTTATTTATGCGGTTTTTGGGGCTTTTCATCCAAATTTATAGACCAATTTTAGGCTGGAAATGATATGTCGGATAAAAAAGGAATTTTGAAAATTGAACAAAACTACCGGCTGGTGAGTTATTTAGGTAAGGAATCAATTCGCTGACTTCCGGCTTGATTTTCGCTCTTTGAATTCCAGAAGTTTGATATATATTTATATTGGTATAAACGTTATTACGACCGATTGGAGATTTACTTTGAGAAAATTTCTCTCCTACCTTATCTGTCTTCTGATTATGTCCGG
>JAUUYJ010000356.1 GCA_030588275.1 Candidatus Zixiibacteriota bacterium
AACTGCACCGGGCAACGGTGTTATGCTTACTATCGTCGGAGGAAAAGAATCAACATATCTGGCGGTCGTGAAACTCCAGATAAGATCAGACTCAAGTCGATTCCCGGCAGTATCTTTAACCTCTTTGTACAGGATCACATTGTATAGATGATCATACTCCAACAGATTGTTCGGAGTAAGATACGCCGTATTATTACTGTATGAAATCTCCCCTTCGGCTCCCCCAACAATGAAGAAAGTCGAATCGTCAATCGTTGCCGGATCCATTTCTCTATTAAATCTGATTTCAACAACGGCAGAAATCGCAACTCCGGTGTCACCCTGCTGTGGGTAGTGAGATTCAACCTCCGGGGCCGTTACCGTTTCAAATGACCAGCTGTATGCAGAGTCCATCGGAACACCGAGTGTATCGAATATATTCGGACCGACCGTAACGGTAAACTGCTCATCATAGTTGAGGCCGTCATAAAAATTGAGTTGAACCATTCTGCCAATAATGTTGACGACATAATGAGGATTGCCTGAGACTTCAAAATCAATGGAGCTTATCGTATTAACGTTGGTAATCTCCGAAAAATAGATTCGTGCTTCCTGTGGGCCGGAGACAGAAACCGCATTTTCTGCCGGATAAACCGAATCGATCAGGCCGGTTTCTTCCGGTGGCGGGTTGGAATTATTTTCAGGAGGCTCAGTCCCCTTCCGTTCGCAGGCAGAATAAATCAGACCGCAAAAGATAATTAATAGAATCGCCCGATATTTCATGCTTGCCTCCAGATTGGCCAAACTCTAATAAACAGAGCTATATAAAATATAATATAATCTGTCCATAATACAAGATCTGATTGATCGCTCGATATAGAGACGTTTACGGCGCGAAATTATTTAATAATACCTGATTGCCAACCGGTTTTTAATTTGTATATATTGTTGCCTTAGAATGGAGTAATCTACTCTGCAGTAATCTGCCGTTGCGTAACTTACCGGTAGGTGAGCGAGAGTATAATAGATCCCCCGAAACCGATTCGGGACAACGAGGATTCGTAGATGAGCGAAGAAAAAGAACAAGTGGAACAGGTAGAGAATTCTCTCAACAATCTGATTGAACCGTTGAATCAAAGAGATATAGATTCCGCAAAATTTATAGTGCAGTTTAAGAGTAAGCGGAAACTGCTCAAGAAAAAAGGGATAAACCCGTTAGAGCTGATTGAGAAGCTGGCCAAAACGTTGGACCAGATTAAAGAAAAAAATATCAACTCCCTTCAGTTTATTGATCAGGCGCTTAAGGAGATGATCGAAAATACCAAAAAAGAGACAAGCCAACCGGAGCAGGTAGAACTGCCGCTGAACAAGCTGATTGAACAGCGAATCGAAAAGCTGAACCAGATCAGAGCGATCGGAGTCAATCCGTATCCATACAAATTTGTCCCGACGCACAGCAGTTCCGAAGCTTTGTCAGAGTTTGACAATCTGGCTGATAACGAAACCGAAGTCAAATTGGCCGGTCGGATCGTAGCGATCCGCAAAATGGGCAAAGCGCTCTTTTTCCATTTCCAGGATGAGCCGGGCAAACTCCAGGCTTATATCAAGAAAAACGATATCGGCGACGCACAATGGGACCTCTTTATGCTTTTGGATCTGGGAGATATCGTCGGAATGACCGGATCTATGTTCAGTACCAAAACCGGCGAATCAACCTTGAAAGTTGCCAGCTTTGAGCTATTAACCAAGTCGCTCCATCCCCTCCCGGAGAAATTTCACGGCCTGACCGACAAAGAGACCCGCTATCGCCAACGGTACGTTGACCTGATCGCCAACCCGGATGTACGGCAGGTGTTTAAGAACCGTTCGGCCATCGTCAGGGCGATCCGAAATTTCCTGAATGGTCAGGATTTTATGGAAGTGGAGACACCGGTTTTGCAACCGCTCTATGGTGGTGGCATCGCCGAACCGTTTGAGACGCATCATATCAAGCTCGACATGAAGCTGTACCTGCGGATCGCCGACGAGCTGTATCTGAAGCGGTTGATCGTTGGTGGCTACGATAAGGTCTGGGAGTACTGCAAAGATTTCCGCAATGAGGGGATGGACCGCAAGCACAACCCGGAATTTTCGATGATCGAGCTATACCAGGCGTACGCCGACTATGGCGACATGATGGAGCTGTTTGAAAACCTCCTGCGAACAACGGTCACCGAGGTCAACGGCACAACCAAGATCGAGTATGGCGATCATAAAATTGATTTTGGCCCAGCCTTCAAAA
>JAUUYJ010000247.1 GCA_030588275.1 Candidatus Zixiibacteriota bacterium
ATTACCGTTCCACCAATAATCAACCGTTGGATTTCCGAGGTTCCCTCATAAATCTCAACGACCCGTTGGTCACGATACAGTTTTTCGATGATCGAAAACTCACCAATATAACCATAACCAGAATGAATCTGCATAGCACGGTCAACGCAAAAATTGGCCGTTTCGGTCGCAAACAGTTTGGCCTGGGCCGCTTCAAATGAGAAACGAACCTTCTGGTCCTGAAGCTGGGCCGCTTTGTATGTTAAACAGCGGGCCGCTTCGATACGGGTTGACATGTCGGCAATCATCCACTGAATCGCTTGCAGTTTGGAAATCGGAGCACCAAATGCAATTCGCTTGTTGGCGAACTTAACCGATTCATCCAAGGCACGTTGGGCCATACCAAGCCCCTGAGCGGCAACGCCAACTCGCGCCCCATCAAGAGTGTTCATCGCATACTTAAAACCAGCACCCTGTTCACCCAAAAGGTTACTTTTGGGAACACGAACATCCTTAAAATAGATTCGTCCGGTGGTGGCCGCTTTCATACCCATTTTATACTTCAGCGTCTCTTTGGTGATACCAGGATCATCTCCATCGACAAATATAGCGGAGATGCGAGGCCGCTTGGCATCTTCCTGATTTCCAATTTTCAAATAGAGAACGTAAAAGTCAGCCACATCACCATGCATAATGAAATGCTTTTTGCCATTGATGACATAGTCATCACCATCTTCTATGGCCACCGTCGATTGGTTGGCGGCATCTGAACCGGCCTCCTCTTCGGTTAAGGCAAAGGCTGGAATCCATTCACCAGCGGCCGCCTTCGGGACATATTTTTTCTTCTGTTCATCGTTACCAAAGGTGTAAACCGGGTAGGTCGCCAATTGCGGCACTGCTGTTAGCAGAGAAGTGCATCCATCCCACCAAGCCAACTCTTCGATCATAGTCGTGTATTCAAGGTTGGTTGCTCCGCCGCCACCATACTCTTTGGGCATGCTAAATCCTATAAACCCGGCATCGGCTAATTTCTTATAATAATCGCGCGGGAAAATTTGCGGCTCGGGACGACGATCCAATTCCTGAAAAACCGGTTCGATCTCCCTTTTGGCATATTCAGATACCCAATCCCTGACTTTTTGCTGACTGTCATCAACGTTGTACCGTTTCATCGGTAAACCTCCCTATAAATATTTATCCGTAAGTTACAATAATTTGTCTTCTGTTTTACCTGCGGCGACCGCCTCATTAAGCCATTTGATAATATCGGTCGTCGATGCACCTGGTGTATAAAGCTTGGCCACACCCATCTCAAGCAGTTCCCGTTCTTCGGAGCCGGGAATAATCCCACCACCAAAGAGTAGAATTGATTCCCCACCCTGCTCCTTAAGCAGATTCAGAATTGCCGGAAACAGCGTCATATGCGCACCGGAGAGAATCGAAACGCCAACCGCATCGACATCCTCCTGAATCGCGGCTGTTACAATCTGTTCGGGGGTTTGCCTGAGACCGGTATAAATAACTTCAAATCCGGCGTCCCGAAAAGCGGCGGCGATTATTTTTATTCCCCGGTCATGGCCATCCAGACCCGGTTTTGCTAAGAGAACTCTTATTTTATCAGCCATCCTGTACTTTCCGTAAATGAAATTTGCAATTTTCTATCAAACTATCAAATATCAAATATCCTTAGAACATTGGTGGTTCGGTGTATTCACCAAAAATCGGCCGCATCGCATCAACAATCTCACCCTCGGTAGCGTAAACCCGGACACAATCCAAAATCGAGCGCATCGTATTCCCACCGTTTTTGGCGCATGCGGTCATTTCTTGTAGGGTCCGTTTAACCTTATCGTTATCGCGCGAACTTTTTATTTTATCAAGCGATGCGATCTGCCCTTGAGCCATCTCTTCATCGATTTTTAGTACCGGGATCTCAACCTCTTTAGCCATGATATAATCGTTCACGCCAACGATGATCCGCTCTTTATTTTCAATCTCTTTTTGATATCGATAAGCTGATTTGCCGATTTCCCTTTGGAAATATCCCTCTTCAATTCCGGCCAAAACACCACCACGTCGTTCGATTTCCTCAAAATAGCTTTCCGCTTCCGCCTCAATTTTGTCGGTTAACGCCTCGACAAAATAAGAGCCACCCAATGGATCAATCGTGTTGGCTACGCCGGTTTCGTTCATGATTATCTGCTGAGTGCGCAGAGCCAAAAGGGCCGCTTTGTCAGATGGAAGAGCAAGCGTTTCATCCATCGAATTGGTATGAAGCGATTGGGTTCCACCAAGAACTCCGGAGAGTGCTTCGAAGGCGGTTCGCATCAGGTTGTTTTCCGGTTGTTGGGCAGTCAGGGAGCATCCGGCCGTTTGGGTATGGAAACGACACAGCCAGCTTTTTTCATTCTTGGCCCCATACTTGTCACGCATCTTTCGCGCCCAGATTCTACGGGCCGCACGATACTTGGCGATCTCCTCAAAGAAATCCTGATGGGCATTGAAGAAAAATGACAGGCGCGGCGCAAAGGTGTCAACATCCATTCCGGCGGCGATGGCCGACTCAACATACTGAAAACCGTCGGCTAAGGTAAAGGCCAGTTCCTGTGCGGCGGTCGATCCCGCCTCTCGGATGTGGTAACCGGAGATCGAAATCGTATTCCATTTCGGAACATGGTCGGCGCAAAAAGACATCATATCGGTAATCAGTCGAATCGATGGTTCCGGCGGATAGATCCATTCCTTCTGAGCAATATACTCTTTGAGAATATCGTTCTGAAGCGTCCCGGTCAGTTTTTCCGAGGCGATCCCTTTTTTCTCCGCGCTGGCGATGTACATCGCCAAAAGAATCGAGGCCGGAGCATTGATCGTCATTGAAGTTGAGATTTTGGCCTGATCAATACCATCAAAGATAACGTCCATATCGGCCAGACTGTCAACCGCAACACCACATTTTCCAATCTCACCTATCGATCGGTCATGGTCAGAATCGTACCCCATCAATGTCGGCAAATCGAAGGCGACCGAAAGTCCGGTCTGCCCTTCTTTCAAAAGATATTTATACCTTTGATTAGTTTGGTGCGCCGATCCCATCCCGGAGAACATCCGCATCGTCCACATTTTGCCGCGATACATGCTGTGGTGAACACCACGGGTATAGGGGAATTGACCCGGCATGCCGATATTGGTTTCGTAATCGTTTTTCCTGACCGATTCCGGGCCGTACAGAATATCAACTTCATCCCCGGAGATAGTCATATATTTGGGCCGAGCATTTTGAGAAAACTTTTCGCTTTCCTTATCCCAGTTGGCCCGTCGTTTTTTAATATTTTCCAAAAAAGATTTATCAAACATCCAGAATTTCCACCTTAGCTATTTTCCAGCCGACCGGTTTTTGGATCAAACGGGTTAGCCTTTTTGTAAGCGGTAAATATAGCTTTTCAGGGAGAAAAATCAAGCGTCTAATTTGAACTGTTGATACAGATCGCGACCAGCAGAATATGGATCGGTTTGACCCGTAATGATCTGTGCGACAAGGCCATCAAGGGCCGTGTCAGATATCACTCGATCCTCGACATCCCGTTTAATCAACCGCTCGACGACCCGGATAATTTTCTTCCTTATCTGCCCGGTACGGAGAATATCAAGGCGACCCGAATCGATCATATAACTTTTATGATTTAGAATTTGCTCCATCAACAGATCAAGGTTGACCTTGGCCAACGCCTGTGTCGCCAGAACCGGCACCGCCCAATCGGAGCGCTCAGTTTTCATCTCCAAAGCGGACTGGAGATCGTAAACCATCTGCTCCGCCCCGGGCCGATCCGCCTTGTTGACCGCAAAGATATCGGCGATCTCCATCAAACCAGCCTTGAGAGCCTGAATCGCATCGCCTGATTCCGGGACGAGAGTGACGACAACCGTATCGCAAGCATCAATAATATCGAGCTCCATCTGTCCCACGCCAACCGTTTCGATAATCAGGCTGTCGAAACCGAAAGCATCAAGCGCAATCGTCACATTGGAAGTGGCCGAGGTTAA
>JAUUYJ010000138.1 GCA_030588275.1 Candidatus Zixiibacteriota bacterium
ACCAACTCTCTTACGGATACGGTGACCCTTAACTGTCAAATCAAGGAACCAACTTCGGCCTCTTTAGTAGATTCTGCCCATAATACCTCCAATGAATTGGCACGTATTTGGCACATGCTTGATATATTTCAATATACAAAATTGTAAACGATTGTCAATATTAAACTTACGTGGTAGGCAAAAATAATGGCGGAGAGGCAGGGATTCGAACCCTGGAGGGGCTTGTGACCCCTACACACTTTCCAGGCGTGCTCCTTCGGCCAGCTCGGACACCTCTCCGACGATTTACTTAAGAGCCAATAGTATAGACAATATATCGGTAAACGCAAACTTTATTTTATGCCGTAAATATCTACCATTTGACGCGAATCAAAACTATATTTTCAACTGATGTGCAGGCGTAAACATCTGACGCACAGTCAAGTACGCAACAACCACAGCCGCGACCGTTATCGCCGCCGTAATCATATAACCGACGATAATCTGAATCAAAACAGCCTGCAAAGGATCGGCTCCAGCCAGAATCATCCCGGTCATCGCCCCCGGTAATTGTACAATTCCAACCGTTTTAAAAAAATTGAGCATCGTCATCATCCCCGCCTTAATCGCCTGACGAAAATATGGAGTGACCGCGATCCGCCACGATTTACCTAAAGACAGGCTGGTCTCAATTGCCGATCGGTTCGATTTGATATCGGAATACAGACGCTCCATCACCAACGAGGCAGTATTCATCGAATTGCCAATCGTCATCCCCCCCAGCGGAATGATGTACTGAGCCTTAAGCTTGATGATCCCGGCACCAAGCATTAACCCCAGCGTACAGACGGCAGCGATTGTGATAGAGATAAATGACAGCCACCAGGCGTTTGCGATATGCGGAGCTCGCTTACCTGCCGTGTATGACCCAACCAATATCATCACCACAAGAGCGGCGGTTATTGATAACGGGGAATCAAAACCAAAGATAAATTCCAAAGCATAGCCAACCGCAACCAGTTGGACAAACGACCGGAGCGTCCCGATCATCAATTCTTTTTCGACCCCAACCTTTTGCCAGCGAGAAAGGCTGATCGCCAAGAGCATCAATAAGACAGCGACGCCGACTTCAAAGAAACCGATTTCAATCGGGCCCCCGCCCCCGCCGCCCCCGCTCACATTGGAGACGCCTGTAGCATTCTGTATTACTTGCGCAATGCTATCAAACATTACAGTTCATCCTTAACGTATCGCCGGGTAAGTTCGTCGGTCGGATGCTCAAAAAGCTCAGAAGAGATACCAGATTCGATCAAACGGCCATCATCCAAAAAGAGCGAATAATCACCCAACCGCACCGCCTGCTGAAAATTGTGCGTTACGATAATTATTGTCAGCTTGAGTTCACGATTGAGCTTGAGGATCAGTTGTTCTATTACCGAAGCCGCTTTCGGATCAAGAGCGGAAGTCGGCTCATCCAAAAGCAATATCTCAGGATTCATCGCCAGCGACCGCGCCAATGCGATCCTTTGCTTCTGCCCGACTGACAACCTTTCCGGGTCCTGCTCCGCCAGGCGAGCATCCAAACCGACAAGCGATAACAAATCGCCCAAAGACTTAGTATCGTTTTCGATCTGATCCTCAACCCCGTAAAAGAGATTTTCAGAAACGGTACCAGGAAACAGAAACGGTATCTGAAAAACTAACGCAATCTTGCGCCGCAGTTCAATAACATCAATACTTGAAAACGGTTGTTCATGAAAGGTCAAATTGCCGGAGGATGATTCGTCCAGTCGATTAAAAAGACGAAGCAGAGAGGTCTTCCCCGATCCGGATGGCCCGACAATGCTGTATATTTTCCCCGCTTTAAACTGAAAAGAGAAATCATCGACAATTTTTTTCTTCTTTTTCTGTCCGCCCGGTCCGCCCGATACAGCGACCAGACGCCCAATATTTTCAGCCTTTAGAATAATTCCAGATCCGGTATCGCACGACATGAGGGTAATATATGCCAAACCAATTTCTCAGGCAATCTCAATACATCTTAATGTTTTTCGATGGAGGTATTAATTCGATAGCATAGGAGTCAAACGGCTCGTCAAAAACCGATTTCTCAATGCCGAGCAGGATACGATTCACAATCTGAGGTAGCCTCCCTTTCGCTATAACAGATATTGATTCGGTTGGAGAAAAACCGGTAGAAAATGTCGCAATCAAATCGTTGGTCCAGTAATCGTAAAGGCTCGCTTCAACAGGCGAAAACCTGAGACCGAACCGACACCCATCATAAATTACGCCCGGATAATGTTCGGCAAACAGACTGCTCTGATATTTTTGGATCAACGTATCAAGTGGTCGAAAACTTATTGTGCCAGAATTTGAAGTTGTAAAAAACAAAATATCAATGACATTTTTCTTTGGCAAGCAGCGAATTGAGACCGCGAAATCCCCCGATTGAATAGAATAATCGCCAAGACCAGTCTGCTCCAGCTCGGTTGGAATAATTCCGGCATGAACGAACTGCTTACGACTGAGATCAAAATCAGTTTTGATCTCATCCCACGACCGGCCCAGCAACTCTTCCAAACTAATGATAATTTTTGATTCACTCTGAAGCATCAATTCGGAAGAACTGTCACCAGAAAACTGCCGGTATAATTCCAAAAACTTCTCCATCCCCACAGCATCAATGATGTAACCAACAAACAACGAACTGACAGGGTAGGAGATATCCGGCATGCCGATCTGATGCTTAAACCGGTCATAACTTAAGATCTGCTCCAGTTCAACGACATCAAACTCAAGCGTCGCGCTTCCTGCATATTTGATTACATTAACCGCTCGCCCCCATCGTCCACCCAGATGGCAGGCCAATCCCTCCTGCAAAAATGGTTGCGTATAGAGTGGAAGATTGGGTAAGGCATAATTTACCAATAGATGCGTCAATTCATGATTGTGTGGGAAATACTGCGAGATGATCGCATCGGAGGGAAGGTCGGTCATCCCCGCTTCATGATACCCGGTTATAGATTTTATTTCATCTTTGTCACAAAGATAGTAATCGATTTTTCGCTCAGATAATTTGGTCATCTCTGATTGTGACAATCCTAATAACGAGCCAGTCTCTTCGATAAATCTGTCGGCCGATTTGCAGGCAAAATCGTTTATCCGACTGGAATCGGAATAATAAAGATTTAGGTATCGGGTCGTTAGTCGGTTCCAATCACGACTATAAAGTTTTGCCGGAGAGGTTAGCCTCCATCCCAAGTCAGTCATTACTGCATAATATCTGGCGGAGACCGTGTCGGAATCGGTTTTCAGGGTGACGTCAATGCGAGCAAAATCGTCGATTTTAACCATGCTATCAATTGCCAATGTTACGACTCCTTGATGGATAGCACCAGCCGCCAAAACAAAGGGTGATGCGCAATCATACTTGGCTGGAACAGTTTGATAGCTGATTCCAAACCGCTCGGTCGATTCGATATATGAGGAATCCCAAAAAATTTTGGCCCCATTCCAGTCCTGAGATTTAATCGCAAGAAAATAGTTGGTAACTAATTTTTCTGGAGAATCAAGCGCATACGAAACTTTGATTGGTAAGAGTGAAAAAATAACGGCAATTACCAGGTTTTTTAAAAATTTCATCAATCCCTCCGATTGGTATGTAATTTGTACCTCAACGTAGAGCTTCGGTTCCGTCGAATATCAAAAGGCTCAGGCCCAAATTGATAGAATGTGGAATTTTCGATACCTATTCTACCATGTGAATTTGATTTCGCACTCACTACTAAATAAAAAAATCAAATTAGTTGACACAATTGTTGCGTATGCTATACTAAATAGGTCTAGTATAAAAACACCAATCAACCCTTCACCCAAATCGGAGGTAACTGTGAAAAAGGCTTTATTAATTTTCATCAGCCTTGCCGTTATGTTACTTGTGATTAGTGGTTGCTCTCAGGATGACCGAGCAACTGCTCCCTCACAAACAACAGCTGACCCGGCCCTTAAACTTGGAACCGGGACAATTGACGTCCTCATCGGCTTTGGAGCCAATCGGCCCGATGCCGCCATCAAATCAGCCGGTGGTAACATCAAAAGACAGTACAAAAACTTCCCGGTTCTGTTTGCATCCCTTCCTCAGGTAGCAATTGACAAACTCAGAAACAATCCCAATGTGCTGTATGTCGAAAGAGATGCAGAAAAACATTATGTCGCTCAAACTCTCGATTGGGGAGTTGATCGGGTTGATGCTGAATACGTCCATGCCAATTCATCTTTTGATGGTTCGGGAATCAATGTAGCCATTTTAGATTCCGGTGGTGATATGGATCACCCCGACATCACCTGGGCCGGTGGATACTCCGCGACCAACCGTGATGCCAGCAACTGGAATGACAAAGAAGGTCATGGCACACACGTCGCCGGAATCATCTCCGCCGATGATAACGGAATCGGTGTCGTTGGTGGTGCTCCCAACTGTAACGTCTATGCCGTTCAGGTTGGTGGCAGACGACTGATGATCTCCGATATTATTGAAGGGCTTGATTGGGTAGCCGCAACGCACAGTGATGGTGATCCCAACAACGACATCCATATTATCAATATGAGCTTTGGTGGTGGTGCATCGTCAGCTGAAGAAGCCGCCCTGCAAGCCGTTTATAATCTTGGCGTTCTTGAAATTGCCGCTACCGGCAACGAAAGTGGAGCTGTCAGCTATCCAGCCGCATATAGCTTTGTAATGGCGATCTCTGCCTCAACATCGACCGATGCGATGGCCAGTTATTCCAATTACGGCTCCCAGGTTGAACTGATCGCTCCCGGCAGCAGTATCCTGTCAACCTACAAAGGTGGCGGATACGCGACGATGAGCGGAACTTCGATGGCCTCACCGATGGCGGCCGGCGTGGCCGCTTTGGCTTGGTCGGCACATCCCAACTATAGTCGGGATCAGATCCGCAATCTGCTCAATAGTTCTGCTGAAAATATCGGCTTGTCTTCGAACCAACAAGGTTCCGGACTGATTGATGCCGAAAAAGCCGCCTTAGGCACAACCAATGGCGACGACCTCGGCGGCGGTGGTAATGGTGACCCAGGTGGAGCCGACACTCTGCATGTCGAGTCGATCTCATTTGCCAACAACAAGAAAAATCTGAATGTTTATGTCACAATTCATGACGAAGCGCATGCCAACTCGGTTTCTGGTGCATCGGTCAGTATGACTTTGCATCATGTTGGTGGCAACGATTATACCTTTGGTGGCACAACTGATGCCAGCGGTTCGGTGAAGTTTACCCTCCGTGGCATTTCGGTCGGTCTTTGCTTTGACGCGACCGTTACGGCTGTCACCAAGAGTGGCACGACTTATAATGTCTCATCGAATCATGAAACAACCGACAGCTACTGCATTCCGTAAGGAGCTGTCTGCATACTGATTTTTTAAAAGCCATCCTATTAATTTAGGATGGCTTTTTTCAGCTTTACAGTAGGGGCCGGGTCCTCCGGCCCGGAGGATGTTGCCGCTAAAATCCATCTGCTCCAACACACCCCTTAATCCCCTCTCAAGAGGGAAATTGTTTCTTACTACCATACCTTACGATCTATTCTCTTGAGGCAGATGTGGACATCCCACAAGGGGATACGATCTGCCGCCCACATAATGTCAGGAGCGCAGGGCTCCTGACCTACTGAATTTGTCTTGTGTGCTAAGATAGGCTCGTCTGCTTAAAACAGAGCGGCGATGGCGGCCAGGCGATCCTTTTTAATCATCTTCAGAATATCTTCAACAGGGCAGGGATGACACCCTAAGTCAACATGAGTCGTTATCATACCAGACAGATTATTCTCGAAAAGCTCAGATTTTTTGGGACCATAATAATCTATCGCCGCTAAGTTAGCCGCACGCAAAATGTCGCAGTCTTCGCAGACCGGTACTTTTAGATTTTGAGCCAGCAACCCGGCCAATTTTTCAGCCTTCGGTTTTTTAAACATCTCCCCTCCGATTCCGTTCGGATCTTGATCTGATTGTTTAATAGACATAGGCTAACCTCGTGTCAACAATAAAATATTAAATATACAAATTGCCCAAGGTGATTAAAAACAGATGCTCTAATGGCCCTACGAATTTAATATACGAAAATTCTACGTATAAAACAAATACTAATTATCGAATAATATTTCCGAGCCTGTCCCAGCGAACCCGTTGGAAAAAATGAACGACGTTATAAAAAACCGCTTTAGGAATCGTTGACAGGTCAGCTAAATCAATCTCCGGTGCATTAGCGTCGGGGCTCCACGACCAATGAATCAAAAACGCCTCACCCTGAAGGAGGTTAAGCTTGACCGGGTGGAGTCTCCCCCAATAACGAGAATCGGACGAGTTGTTGCGATTGTCCCCCATGACACAAATCGTCCCATCCGGCACCGTATAAGGTCCAAAATTAATTCTGGGATCATTACGAATCGGTCTTGCTTGTGGGACAAAACTGGTAAATTTGACAAATTCCGGATCGGTAAAAGGCGCACCATCAACATACAAAACGGTATCCCGGACTTCAACAATCTGCCCGGCGGTAGCAACGCATCGCTTGATATAATTGGTCCGCATATCGACCGGATAGGTAAAGATAACAACGTCCCCCTGCTCCGGATCGCTGTATCCTGGCAAACGCCAATCGACAAACGGAACCGGGAGATGCGCACCATAGACAAATTTGTTAGCCAGAAGAAAATCACCTTCGGTCAGAGTACTTTCCATTGATGCCGAAGGGATTTTGTACGCTTCCACAATTGATGTTTTTATTACAAATGCCAGGACCAACGCGATGATTAATGATTTCGCATATTCATAGACATCTGAGGATGGTTTATTTTCGGCCAATTTGATCCCT
>JAUUYJ010000114.1 GCA_030588275.1 Candidatus Zixiibacteriota bacterium
TATCCAGCCGTAAACATCGCCACCGTGATTACTGCAATCCGGATGCGACTCCGGAGAATAAACAGACGAGGTAATATTTTACTTCTTTGAGACGGCTCAATCGAATCGACCGCCAGAGCCTCTCCCGCCCCGGAGATAAACGCCTCTGACAATCCGAATAGAATTTCGGCATAAATGAAACCAGTCAGATCGCGCCACAGAATAAAAGTCAACCCGCTGAGGCCAAAGAGCAAGAAACCGAGAACAACCGATTTTTTGCGGCCAAAGCGGTCGGCCAAAAGGCCGGTTGGAATTTCAAAAATTAGAACCGATGCTTCAAAGATGACCGCTAAGAGCGCCACTTCGAATAACGTGATCTGATAATACCTGAAGTATAAAACATAAATCGGAAGGATGAATCCACCGCAGGCAGTCCTGATCCCTTCCAGTACAAGAAAAACCTGGCTGTTTCGCGTCATCAGATCAGAGTGCGGCGATAGCCTCAATTTCGACCTTGGCCCCTTTTGGCAAGGCCGAAACAGCAAAGGCGGCCCGAGCCGGAGGGTCCGATTCAAAATATGAAGCGTAAATTTCGTTCACCGTTACAAAGTCATTGATATTGGCCAAAAAGATCGTCGCCTTAACAATCGACGAATAATCTCCGCCCGCCTCTTTCAGAATTTGTCCGAGGTTATCCAGAGCCTGCTTTGCTTCCGAGCCAACTCCACCGGAAACCAACTCCATCCTGGTTGGATCCAACCCCAATTGCCCGGAGATAAAAAGAAGTTTTCCTTCTTCGACCAAAATAGCCTGGTTGTAGGCACCGATCGCTTTGGGAGCCTTATCGGTTGCCACCACAGTTTTTTGCATATCTTCTCCTGGTTCTCTTCGATAAGTAGAGAGCAATTATAACTCTTGTGGTGGTAGAAATAAATATTAAACTACAAGCAAAAGTGCGAGTAAAACTGCAAATGAGGTTTGTGGTAAGTAATTGATCGGTGCGGACTATATCTTACCGGTATTAGTCGGTCCCATCAGGAAGGCAAATTTCTCGATGAGGTCACGATCAAAGAGACCTTTTTCAGAAATCATTCGCTGGAGAGCCGGATACGTTTCGACCGCCGGTTGATAGACTCGTTGTGTTGTGATCGCATCGAAAGTATCGGCAATTCCGACAATCTTTCCGCTAATATGTAAATCCTGCGTCCCTATCGCATGCGGATAGCCTGAGCTATTTTCTCGCTCATGGTGCTGAATGATTGGATAGAATGAATCTTCGTGGAGTATGTCTGCTTTCTGCATCATCTCCAGACCCCAGGCCGGATGCTTTTTGATCAGTTCCATCTCCAGCGATGTCAGCTTGGACCGTTTGTTCAATATCCGGTCTGATATTTTCGCCTTACCAACGTCATGCAAAAGAGCACCATTGCCAAGGTGGTTGAGAAACTCTTCGTCGTCAAATCCTAAAAATTGCGCAAACGCTACCGAGAAGGTACAAACATTTACCGAATGGGTATAGGTGTAATAATCAAACGACATCACGCGAAGAATATTGTGAAAAGAGTCTTCCTTACGCAGGATATATCCGACGGTCGCCTCGACCATCGCCTTACTCCGCTGGATATTTTTCCCCAGGGTTGGGTTAGAGAGAACATCTTTAACGAGCATCTTGGAACTGTCATAAACGATGCCAGCTTTTTTTTGCTCAGGGATATGTTCGTCGGTAATGATAGTGTTGATGTTTGATTCGATATATTTTTGATACTGCTCCTGCTCACTGGTCGGAACAAACAAGCTTTCGACATTATTTTCAAGAAGGTTATCTCTGGTCTTTTCGGTGAAGGGCAGGTTTTGGGCCCGATACAGAATCAGATCCCTGCCGATTTTGATATACAAGTCAAAATCGATAACCGTATCGAGGCGAAGAGCCTCGAGGTAAATCGGCATATATTTGTCGGTGGCGACAGCTGTATTTTCAATAATTGTCATAAGTAAAAAAACCGTGCTCTCACTAAGAAGTATCGGCCAGTTTGCCCCAAATTTGAAGGAAAAATCTGACAATGGGGAGTTCATATGATGTCCGGTAAGAAAAAAGCCGCTTGGGGAAAGCGGCTTCTTGACGGGAAGAATATGTGGGTATGTTTTTTGGGGGGGAAACCCCGGTATGTCGTTCGATTCAAAGATTCTGATCTAACCCCATTCGCTACGACCCGATGGGCCTACGCTCAGGGATAAGTGGCTGTAACTCGCTACGCTCGAACATCCACTAAACACCGTAACTTTTAACCATCATCAGGACCGATTGCAATGATCCTGTTATATTTTGGAGGATTTTGGAGTATCTTTTCAACAGTTCACTATACTGCCAGCGCATTTTAAAGGCCGCTTCCGGAAAGTCAAATAGGTCGAGCAAAACCTTCTTATGGATTTCATCAATATAACGAACGACATAAAACGGATTATCCGGCAAATTTCCGTCAGCCACCTGTCCTTTCCGAAGACGATCCCGGAAAGTCTCGATTTTTTCAAGCATAACCGTTCCGAAACACCACGGGGTCATGATTAATCCAAAATTGGAGCCATCGGTGTAAAATGATCGGATATTCTTGGTAACCAATTGGAGGATAGTGCGATAAGCTGAATAATAGGCTACCGTCTCGGTCCACTCTGTCCCGTAATCGGTTAGTCTCTTCTCGGTCCGTTCCAGCTCACCCATACACCGGGCGTAAGTCAGCTCAAGAAAACGATAATAGTCGTCAAAGTAAACCTTAACATTTTCCGAGATGGTCATAAGGTAAAAGCCACCCTCATCATACTTGACCTTCGGGTCGGGCATCGTTTTCAGCTTCTCTTCCGTGAATCCTCTTTTGTAATTCTCCGCCAGCATCTGACCTCCTTTGGGTTGCCGTTCGATATACCCAATTGCAAAGCGTGTGCCCTTGTTTTCAGGTGGCCAAATTAAACGGGAGAATCCGATCAATCTCCATAAATTAATAGTTAAGATGTTGGGACATAGGGCGTTGTTCTATATGTGACATATCCCGGTCGTAATACCTGCCAATTGTGAATTGTTTTTCACACAATGCAATCGTAGAATTAATATGAAGAGAAATGCATATATTTGATGTGGATTGAGAATTAACCATTAAAAAAGCCCCGCCAAATGGCGGGGCTTTTCCTGAATCTTATAATCAACTAAGCTTAGTTGAAGAAATAATTGATCGTGACCATCTCAAACATATTATTGGTATCGTCACCGGAGATGAAATAAGGTCCATCTTCAATAAAGTTTTCATCGATCCTTGCATCAATTTCGAAGTTACCCCAATGGAAGCCAGCACCAAGATATGTATTGGTCTCAGCACCACTCCAGGTCTCTTCTTCGTCGGTCTGTTCACCTTTCCAGCCAACCCAGTGATTAGTCACGCCAGCGCGGAAATCCATCCATTCAAAAACCTTGGCATCGATTCCGATTTTGAAGAAAGGAAGAGCAATATTGCTCTCTTTGTATTCAGTAGCCGTTCCACCAACAGGAGCTGATTCCCACTTCTCATTGGCAAACGTGAACCCAAAGTCTGAAACTACCAGAACATCTGAACCACCGTCATAGTTCATGGCCATTCCGAGTTCAAACATTGTCTCAGAATAATTGTCGGTGTTAGTCAAAGTACCAGTTCCATCATAATCCTCAATGCCGGCCTTTGAAGAATAGAATCCACCATGAATCAATGGAGTGCAATTGCCGCGAGGAGCCATCCAGTAACGGCCCATCAAGAAGAAATCGCTATTTCCATCAGGAGCTGTCTGGTCGATCAATGCCGTGCCATCTGAAACTTCATCAGTCCAGGTGCTCATGGCAAAACCAGCAGACAATTCCAACTCTGGCATCGGTGTATAACCGAATGTAAATTCATAACGAGAGAAAGACTCATTCCAGTTATTGGCTACGTCGGTGTCAGCGTTTTCGCTACCACCACCATAATAACCAAAATTCATACCGAATGGCTTGCCACCCAATTCCCGTCCATAGAACAAGTTGATCCGGTGATCTTCATCCGAATTGTCAAGATCAAAGTAATAATGATCAAAGTCCTCTTGTGAAAAATAAGCACCGAGAACCCAGGCTTTTTCATCTTCGCCAAAGCCAAAGTTTGCGCCAGCTTGCCAGAAATAATCACCATCGAATTCAGCGGTGAACAGATTCGGATACTCACTAATCGTTTGCGGGAAAATCCAGATATTGGCGTCGTCTTTGACGATACCGTTGACTTCACCCATTGTCAATACGCGGGTTTGAGACGCCATAGCCATCGACCCGATGAAGCAGAAAAGCATTGTAAAGATTAGAAGATTTCTCATGACTTCTTCCTTTGCTTAAAAAGTTTAAAAATCTAAAGTTCAATTTGATAATTTTCTCTTTAACAATTTCACCTGATGTGCGTCTTAAGAACAACTAAAAAAACACGTTATCCTTCACGCCATAAAAAGACCCTCCATGTTTGTGTCGCCGGTGTCCGGCTGACCGTTCATCCTTGATCTATATTTATACACCTTTTGGCAAAAGTGTCGCATTGCCTTAATTCGCATCGTATTTAAGGTTTTGAGCAATTAAACGCAATAAAAAAAATCATAAAAAAAAATAAATATTTTATTTTGCTTGACATTGGTTTCAAGGAGCACCCCCACAGACAATAAGGGTCTGAATAGTCCTATATCCGAAAGCTCCATACTCCCTGTTTTATATGGCAACCGAGTCACCTTTCATTTTTATATTGGGCATATCGCCATCAACGGAGGCATCATGAAATCGCTACTTCTATTATTGATTATTTTACTTTGTTCGGCCGGGTTGTCGGTAGCCGAAGCGGTACCAGCGGTCGAAACAACAGACCAGCCCGACCTGCTGGCGCAGGCTCTCGACTCAATCGGCCTGACTCGGTCCGACCTGGGATTCTCCCCAAAAAGTTACTGGAGCCGCTTCCCGGATGTCCCTTATAAGATAAAGGCGTTTGACGATCTCTTTGCCGAACCGCTAAAACTTTATGATTACGGAAAATCGTTTGGTGGTGCCGTCCGGAAATATTGCGATCCGGTTCGACTTGATAGTTTGAACGACAATCTTTATAACCTCGTTTATTTCCTGGGTGTCGAAAGAAAGACCGGCGGCTTCCGGGCGTATGGAGCGAACCTAATCGAAGCACCAGCGGGCGAAACCCCATTCATACAGGCGCTTGAAAATCTATACATTTCAGCCGGTGTCAAAACCAGTTTTTACACTTTTGGTAAAAAGGCGGACTGGCCCGATTTAAGAAAAGAGATAGAACCGAAAATTGAGCTACTGCCAATAGCTATTCGCTCCGAGTTGGCCCGTCTGGTAGAAAATCTACGAGAGGCAATCGATTGGCGACAGATTGCCGTGCGGAATATTTCAGAAGAAATCAGGCGGAAAGTTTTTTATATCCGTGACCTATCGGAAACGCAAGGGGATGGGATGGTTTATTATCCGGCCATTGATGATGCCGCCCAAGCAATCGATTTTGAATCACTTTGTTATGCAGGCCTGAAGGTTGCCGCCGCGTCTGAACAGGCCGATGTCGGGTTGAGACCTTTTATAAAAGATATCCCGAACGACTTCTACGCCGAAATCCCAACGCCGTATGGTAAGATAATCCTCGGTGGCCGGGAGGATAACATAATCGACGGCACATACAGTCTTTTAATTGTCGATTTTGGCGGAGACGATAGCTACACCGGTTCAGTAGCGGCCACGACCCGTCCCGACCAGCCGGTCTCGGTATTAATTGATTTGGGTGGCAATGACAATTACAGCCATGACGATATCCAGACCCCATCTCAGGGATCCGGGATTTTGGGTGTTGGCCTGCTGTACGACGCCGCCGGTTCGGATCGATATATCGGAAAGGTTTTCGCTCAGGGAGCCGGCTTCCTGGGAATCGGTATCCTTTTTGACAAAGCAGGTGGGGATAATTATAAAGCTGAGACTTCGGCGCAGGGGGCTGGATATTTTGGCATCGGCCTGTCGATTGACGCCGCTGGTGATGACAATTATTATTTATACGGTGACGGTCAGGGTATGGGCGGAATCGGCGGTGGAATCGGCTGCCTGGCCGATTATTCCGGAGATGACATTTATACCGCCGAACCATCATCTCAGGTGGTCAACCGGGGGGATTACCACAGCGAGTTTTCGATCAACGTCAACCAGGCTCAAGGTGCCGGAGCCGGACGTCGCGGTGACGGCTCCGATGGCCACAGCTGGGCCGGAGGGTTGGGAGTTATCGTTGATACTTATGGAGACGATCAATATTTCTCCGGTAACTGGTCATTAGGATGCGGCTATTGGTTTGGAACCGGAATCTGCTATGACGGCGAGGGGGACGACCTGTACAAATCGGTTTACTTCACGCAAGCCTCCGGAGCTCATTTTTGTAACGGTGTTCTTATTGATGAAGCTGGCGACGACAAGCATCTATTATACGAAACGGCTGGAGCCGCTTTTGGATTCGGTTGGGATTTTACTAACGCCCTGTTTATTGACCGAGCTGGAAATGATGAGTACTCGGCCAAAATGATCTCTTATGGATTAGCTCAGATCAGATCGTTCGCTTTCTTCTTTGATATGGATGGGGCCGACAAATATGTTTATCGCAGAGGCCAGCAGGGGTTCGGTGCGGCAACATATAGAAAAGATATGGCCCAACCATCAGAGCTCTTAACTTATATGTATTATGCCAAATCGGCCGGAATTTTTATCGATGCTGGTGGAACCGATAATTACCTGTTTGAAGAGGATGGGAAACATTTCGGATCAGATATTTATAGAGATGGGACAATTTGGATGACACCCAGTCGTACCGATTCCACTTTTGGATTCAACAATTTTGGAATTGGTATTGATACCGATGCCGGCAGGATTCCAGAGTTGAATCTGTTTGACCAGTAACGATAATACCGGGATCAATATTGCATAAGAGATCTTGAGATCGGGGAACAATGAGCCACCTATATGGATTACTATAATATAATCGAGAATTAAAAAATTATTTATGCCTGAAAGAGATCGCTTATGAATGCTTCGGAACTATTTGTCCAGTGCCTCAAAAACGAAGGGGTCGAATATATCTTTGGTCTCCCCGGTGAAGAGAACATCACCTTTTTGGAAGCGCTCCGCCAGTCTGACATTAAATTCATTACTACTCGCCACGAACAGAGCGCCGCTTTCATGGCTGATGTTTGGGGTCGGTTGACCGGCAAGGCAGGTGTCTGCTTGTCAACCATTGGGCCCGGCGCGACCAATTTGGTGACCGCTATCAGCGACGCATATCTGGACCGTTCCCCATTAGTCGCCATCACCGGACAAGCGGCGACAACCCGGATGCACAAAGAATCGCATCAATATATTGATATCGTTTCGATGTTTCGGCCCATCACCAAATGGAATACGCTATTGACCAATTCAGAAATTATTCCCGAATCGGTCCGCAAAGCATTCAAACTGGCTGAGTCGGAAAAACCGGGAGCGACCCATCTGGAACTACCAGAAAATATAGCTGAGGAAATTGTCGATCGCGATTGCACCGTTATGTCCACCCGTAAGGTCCGCAGACCAGCCGCCGATTTTAAGGCCATGGCCCAGATCGTCGATCTGATAAAAAAATCCAAAAAGCCACTTATTCTTTGCGGCAACGGTGCCGTTAGAAAAAGAGCCTCGAAACAGCTCAAACTGTTTTTGGATAAAA
>JAUUYJ010000286.1 GCA_030588275.1 Candidatus Zixiibacteriota bacterium
CTCACCGACGGAATCAATTTTGCCACAAATTTTCTGTATCAACTTCCCACCATTCTTAAGGCATGATTGATGTGACATAATCCGGTTGCCAACGCATCGTATGTATCAAACGGCTCAGCCGGTCCGGTTATTTTAAGTTGGCTGAGAACCGTTTGGCGTACCTGCTCTTTATTAGCCCGACCATTTCCGGTCAAAGATTTTTTTATCATGGTTGCCGAATAATGACCGACCGGGATATTTTTAGAATCGGCCGCCGCCAAAATCGCACCACGAGCATGCGCCATAATTATTCCGGTTTTAGGATGGTTGTAGTGTGAATAAATATCTTCCATCGCCATCACGTTCGGTTGAAATTCCTCAATAATCTCGACCATTCCTTTGAATATCGACCCGACGCGCCGTTCCATCGGATCGCTCGCATCAGGTTTGAGAACTCCCCCCTCAATCATTTTGACCTGTCCCGACTTCCAAGACAAAAGACCGTAACCGGTGGCAACCAAACCGGGATCAACGCCTAAAACCAGCATCGTTAGCTGGAGAGCTCCTCCAAAAGTTTGTCATCAATATCAAAGTTGGCTGACAATTTTTGGACATCATCCTGATCTTCCAAAGCATCATACAGCTTCATCATCGTTTCAGCCGATTTACCTTCCAGCTTGATCGTATTCTGTGGAATCCGGCGCACTTCCGCCTCAAGGACGGTATATGATGCCTTCACTAATGTTTCACGGACCGATTCGAGATCGTTCGGTTCGGTATAAACCTCAATGGCATCTTCCTGTGATTCGATATCAGACGCGCCCGCTTCCAAAGCGATCTCCATCAGGGCATCCTCATCAACCCCTTCACGCTCAAGGGCGATAACCCCTTTGGTATCAAACATCCAGGCCACACATCCATTCTCGCCCAGATTACCATTGAATTTGGAAAACATATGGCGAATTTCAGAAACGGTGCGATTCTTGTTATCGGTCAGGACGTCGATTAGTACCGCCACCCCACCCGGCCCATATCCTTCATAGGTTGCTTCATCATAATTGACACCGGGCAGCTCCCCGGTCCCTTTCTGAATTGCCTTTTTGATATTGTCGGCCGGCATGTTCGCCCCTTTGGCCGTTGTCATCGCCGTCCGTAACCGTGCGTTTGAATCCGGATCGCCACCACCATCGCGCGCGGCCACGGTGATCTCTTTTATTAGACGAGTAAATATTTTTCCACGGGCGGCATCAAGCTTGCCCTTTTTTCTTTTAATTGTAGCCCATTTTGAATGACCGGACATAAACCCTCCGATTAACTATATTGATTACTGCCACTGTTTTACACCGCCAGCATATAATACTGCTACTGTTTTAACCTATCCCTTGCGGGACGGCCAAAGCAATATATATCGGAGAGATCAAAAGATCAATGCACAAACGATTTATTATGAAAATGATCTGTTTGCGACCGGATTCAACTTGACATCCCACCTTCCTGCTGAGGATATTGGATCGAGCAAGCGAATGAAAAATAACTGTATCTTTTGCCAGATAATTGAGGGTCAGGCTCCATCGGAGATCGTTTTTGAAAATGAGCGAGTTATTGTTTTCAAAGACCACCTGCCACGCTCTCCAATTCACCTTCTGGTCTGCCCCAAAACCCATTATAGCGACTTCTTGAACACGCCGCCCGAGGAGGTCACCTATCTTTTTAAGGTTTGCCATGCCTTAGCCGATAAGCTAAAGGTGGAAAGCGGCTTTCGCCTAATGATTAACAACGGAGCATTAGCCGGACAGATTGTTTTTCATCTGCATATCCATTTTATAAGCCGGGTCAAAGAGCTCGGCGCAGAAAAATTGGATTTGGTTATAAAATAAGCCGATATTTCGACTTGACTATTTGAATCTATCAGCTATTTTGTGGCTGGTAAGTTTTAACCATTAATTAGACTGTCGCTTTTTGAAGGGAGTGATTGCTAATATATGACAGGCGTTAAAGTCCGCGATGACGAATCGTTTGAAAAGGCTCTGCGCAGATTTAATAAGTTTTGCGAAAAGATGGGAATCCTTTCTGATATCAAAAAACATCAGCATTTTGAAAAACCATCCGAACGCAGAAAAAGAAAATTGAACGCAGCCCGGCGCAAAATGCGCAAAGTTATCAGAGAAAGCAACAGAGGGTAATTCTTAAGTTGTCTCTAATTGATAAAATAAATGAAGAGATAGTAACTGCGATGAAGAGTGGCGACCGCGAGGCCGCCACTACCTTTAGGGGTATAAAATCTGACCTCAAATATTATCAGATAGAAAAGAAGCTTGAGAAACTTTCCGACGAAGATTTAATTGCAGTTATCATGGTCTCGGCCAAAAAACGGAAAGATTCCATCACGCAATTTAAGGCTGGCGGTCGAGATGACTTGGTTGCCAAAGAGACGCGTGAGCTTGAACTTTTGAAGCCGTTCCTACCTGAAGAACTTTCTCCTGAAAAAATAGAAGAATTGGTAACCGCCGCTATCGAAGAATCGGGAGCGGCCAACCCATCCGAGATGGGTAAGGTCATGAAAGTTCTGATGCCACAGGTAAAGGGTCGAGCCGACGGCAAGCTGGTCCAGCAGATTGTTTTAAAAGCATTGACTCCACAGAAGTAAAGTTCTCACACACTTCTTCACGCTGAATTTTGACTATTGTTTTTAGTTGCCATAACATTCAATTATTCGATTAATTGATTTTTTAACGCCAAAGGATAGGTATATCTATGAATACTGTCGATTATGTCTTGATGGCTTTGCTACTGGCGATGGTTATCGTCGGGTCAAAAAAAGGACTATTGCGAGAGCTAACCGCCATGCTTACGCTCATTCCGGCGGTTATTGTTTCGATTAACTTCATGGATTCATTTTCGCTCGTCGTCTATGAAAAGGTCGGCGGTGATCCGATGGTCGTTACCTTCTTAAGCTTTATTATCCTTTTGGGGGTCGCCTATGCCGCCTTCAAACTTGTCGGGATAGCATTCGCCAGAATGATTAAGCTCCAAAGAAAAGGGCGCAAAGATCAAATGGGTGGCGCCTTTATCGGATTTATGCGAGGCTGGGTTGTCATTTCTTTTGTCTTTTTCCTTCTCTTTCTATTGCCGATGCCAGCCGGGTTCTACCTTTCGGTTCAGGATTCGTTTTTTGGCCCGACGCTACTTAAGACGGTCCCGTTTATTTTTGAATCAAGTAGCCCCCTGCACCCCAAGTCACCATCATTTATTGACAAGGTCGAATCGGCCATGACTCTGAAATCTACCCGTATGAAAGAAGAGGATCGCAAGGAGGTCGAACTGGTCATGATGCAGATCAGGCGTTTCTTCTATGATGGCATTGAATAGCTATTACAATTGGCATTGAACCGAAATTTTCGTATTATAACGGCGGATTAATATCCGCCGTTTTTTATTGGATTATATTATGC
>JAUUYJ010000317.1 GCA_030588275.1 Candidatus Zixiibacteriota bacterium
ACCGCTCCGGCGATAATCAACGCAATATACGATGCGGTGGGGGTGCGGATAACGACCCTTCCGGCTTCGCCACAAAAAATTAAGGCGGCGCTGGCGAAGAAAAACGATCTGTTGGTCGGTTCGTGAAAATCTCAGGAATTATTCTGGCGGCCGGTTTATCTACCCGGATGGCTGGAGAGAATAAACTGTTGCTTCCTTTTCGGGGTCGAACCGTTATCGAAGAGACTCTATCCAATATGTGCCAATCCAATATTTCAGAAACAGTAATTGTCACCGGATATCAACATGAAGCGATAGCTCTGACCCTTGAACATATGATCGGTTCAACCACTCGAATAATCTTCAACCCCGACTTTGCCGAAGGGCGATCCAGTTCAATAAAATCCGGCCTTACTGCCTTAGATGATACTTCCGGTGCGGCTCTGTTTATGGTAGGAGACAAACCGACCGTCTCGCATCAATTAATTAACCGGGCCTTGGATCAATTTCAAAAAAAACAACCGGCCATTCTTTATGTCGAAACACCCAATGGTCGAGGCCATCCGATCCTGTTTTCTAAAAAGATATTTAATGAACTTCTAACTCTAACGGGTGATATAGTTGGCGACGACCTGATCGAAAATTACAAGAACGAGACGGAAACTATTCAGGACGATCAAATCCAGATTGATATTGATGCTATCAATGATTACAAGCAGTTGGTAAAAAGCGATTAGACGTAATCTTTATGTCCGAAAAATTATTTACAGAAACGAACAGACAATAAGTCATGGCACAGAGAAACAACATTTACTCAGAAATTGCAGGTCTAATCAGCCAGGGTGATATATTTGTCCTGGCCATGATAGTTGCCACCAAAGGATCATCCCCTCGTCGCATAGGGGCCAGAATGCTGATTTTCACCGATGGAAAAACGTCCGGGACGATTGGCGGGGGGATCTTTGAGAAGATGGTGATTGATGATGCTATGCTACTGCTTGATGGAAGTGGCGTTCATTTAAAAAAAACGTATCGGTTTGTTACCACAGGCGAGAATGCGACCGGAATGAATTGCGGCGGAGAGGCTGAGGTTTTTATGGAACGATTGGGAGGCGATCCCAGGCTTACAATTTTCGGAGCTGGGCATATCGGAACCGCATTGGCAAAAATTGCCACGACCATCTTCAGACAAGTTACCATTGTTGATGATCTTCAGGATAATCTCGACAATTCTCCAAACGGAACTAATAAATTTCTGGCCGGATCAGGTTACTCAAACAACCTACCGGACATCACTGCAAACAGCTACATCGTATTGGTAACGCGGGGGCACGAAACCGATTTGGCAATTTTGCATGAAATCCTGAAATCTGACTGCAAATATATTGGGATGATCGGTTCTCGGTCAAAGATGGCTCGCATGAAAACAGAGTTGGAGGGGGCCGGGTTTAAGCAACAGGATTTGTTGAGGATCAAAACCCCAATCGGTCTTGATATCGGCGCCGACGGCCCGGATGAAATTGCTGTGGCTATTTTGGCCGAAATAATCGCCGTCAAAAATGGCACTCTATCATTCACTGAATCAGATCATGGCATCAACAAATAACAGACCACAAATTATTGTCCGGGGTGCGGGGGAGATGGCATCCGGTGTTCTGCATCGGTTATTCCAATCGGGATACAAAGTTATAAGCTTAGAACTCGACCAACCGCTGGCGGTTCGTCGCATGGTCTGTTTTTCCGAAGCGGTTTATGAGAGTAGTTGGACGGTCGAGGGAGTGACGGCGGTCAAGGCCGGTTCTGTTTCTGGACTTGAAAAAATATTATCGAATAAGCAGATCCCGATACTAATTGATTCTGAGGGGTCCTACCTAAATTATGAAAGCCATCTGCCGGTAGTTGACGCTCGGATGCTGAAGCAGGATGTGACCTATGATCTCAAAAAAAAGCAAACGATCATCGGTTTGGGACCCGGCTTCAGGGTTGGTCATAATTGCCATTCGGTGATTGAAACTAATCGAGGGGCTAATCTTGGGGCAATCTTATATTCCGGGTCAGCCGAAACTGATACTGGCCGGCCTGCAGAAGTCAATGGTGTTGGTATCAAGCGGGTTGTTCGGGCCAACCGGGATGGACGGTTTGTCTCCCAGGTTATCATTGGTGAAGCAATCCGGCGCGGGGATTTGGTTGGTCGGATAAACGAACGTCCGGTTTTGGCCCTGATTGATGGAATGGTGCGGGGGTTAATTCGTGATAATTCGGATGTTATTTCTGGACAGAAAATTGGGGATATTGATCCGCGTCAGGAGAAAGAATCATGCTACCGCATCTCCGATAAGGCGCAGGCTATCGGTAAAGCGGTTCTTTCGGCGATCCGGACAATTTCAGACAAATAGCCCAATATCTCTGCCTGCCCAATAAATATATCGACCGCCCGCACAGGTACAATCTAAAATATTTGAACGATGCGGTACACAAAGTTGTGTCGCAAAGCTGGTCGTCGCATCGTTAACTCCATGAAAGGGCACTGCTTCAGATGTTGCGACCGGGTGGCATAGTGATTGCATACAAAGAGGTGGGTGAGTTTTTCGGAGGATACTCAAATGTTACAGAAATTTATATTAGTTGCGGCAATTGGTTTGTTGGCTATGATATTTTTGCCGGTTTCGTGTGATCATAAAAATCCAATCAAGGTAGAGATTAAAACCGAGTTAGACCAATTTCCGATGGCGGTCGGGATGAATTGGAGCTATGAGGTTTATGATAGCCTGACCGACTTGACCGACACGATGCTGGTTTCGATTGTTGACA